>CAZXMP010000009.1:0-54337 GCA_964641575.1 uncultured Chitinophaga sp.
TAAATGCATAAAACAAGTCTCCGATGCTAAACGGGATCCAACCAAATAAAAACCGTTGCACTTTAGCAATTAGCGGATAAATTCCTATGCTATAGTTCCTTTCTACCCAGCCCGGGTACCAGGAAACCCATTTTATAAGGATGGTGACTACGATAAGTAGCACCCAACTCCAGCTTTTCATAAGTCGGGAAAAAAGACGGGTTAAAAACTGTTGCAATCTTTCATTTTTTAGTAACTTATTCAAAATCATGCCTGACGGTTGGCAAGTCAGGCTGTTAAACCCGGAAATAACTACGAAAATAATATAAAATCAGCCTTAATTTTTCCGTTTATTCCCTTACCTTTGCACACTCTTTTAAAAAGTTGACACATGAGCCGCCGGCGAGAGTTTGAAATAGCTTTTGTAGGATTAAAACCCGGTGTTCATGAATACAACTATTCAATTGACGACAAGTTCTTTGAGGCATTCCAGCAGCCCGATTTCAGAAACTGCAAAGCCAAGGTAAAACTATTGCTTGACAAGAAAAGTTCTTTCATGCAAATGAAGTTTGAAATTGGCGGCGCCCTAGAAGTTACCTGCGACCGTTGCAATAATAATTTACCATTTGACCTGTGGGATGAATTCAACATCACCGTAAAAATGGTAGAAGAGCCTGATTTGATGAATGAACAGGAAGAAGATCCTGATATGTACTACATCGCACAAAGCGATAGCCATGTGGATGTGGCTAATTGGATCTACGAATTTATTGTCCTGAGCATTCCTTTACAAAAGGCCTGTGAGTTTGAAAAGATGAACGGACCACATTGCAACAGCGAAGCAATGGATATGCTAAAAAAAATGGAGCCGAAAGAAATAGAGAAGAAACCAGCAGAAAACCCGATCTGGAAAGGGTTAGAAAAGTTTAAAGATTTAGAGTAAATAATAATTGAATTGACATTTTAATATTTGAATTATGCCAAATCCCAAACGCAGACACAGTCAGCAAAGAACTGCAAAACGCAGAACACACTATAAAGCGACTGCTGCAACATTATCAACCGACAGCACAACTGGTGAGCTACATGTACGTCACCGTGCTCATGTAAGTGAAGGTAAACTTTACTACAAAGGAAAAGTGGTAGCTGAAAAAGCACCTTTAAGAGCTCAGTAAGCTGTCGTTTAAGTACACATTCTTAATTCCAAATCCATTTGGCTAAATTGCTGATGGAATTTGGAATTTGTTGTTTTGTTAAGTGTCACAGAATACATAAATCCTGTAATCAAGTAGCATGAATATTGGAATAGATATGATGGGTGGTGACTTTGCCCCGCTGGAAGCAGTGAAAGGGGTAAAGGAATATTTATCCGGTCATAACATTCCTGCTACCCTCTTCCTGATTGGCGATGAAGCTCAGATAAAAGAGTTACTGAAGCAGCATGCCGTTTCTTTGGAGAACATTAAAATTATTCCTTCCGAAGAAGTGATTGGCATGCAGGAACATCCTACTAAAGCTCTAAAGGAAAAGAAAAAATCGTCTATTGCTATTGGCTTTCATTTACTGGCCTCCGGTAAAATGGATGCCTTCATCAGTGCTGGCAATACTGGCGCAATGCTGGTAGGCGCCCTATTTAGTATCAAAGCCCTTGAAGGTGTAATTCGTCCCACTATTTCCAGCATTGTTCCAAAAGCAGATGGTGGAACAGGCTTGTTGCTTGATGTAGGATTGAATGCAGATTGCAAACCAGAACAGCTCAACCAATTTGCTATTATGGGTTCTGTGTATGCGCAACTAGTATTGGGCATTGATAATCCCAAAGTAGGATTGATAAATGTGGGAGAAGAAGAAGGCAAAGGCAATCTATTATTACAAGCTACCTATCCCCTGCTAAAAGAAAATAAACACATCAATTTTATTGGCAACATTGAAGGCAGAGATGTATTGCAACCGAAAGCCGATGTTATGGTTTGCGAAGGTTTTACTGGCAATATCATTCTTAAAATGGCCGAATCTCTCTATGAAATAAGCCAGCAGCGAAAAGTAAAAGATGATTTTTTTGAACGCTTCAATTTTGAAATATATGGTGGCACTCCTGTATTAGGTGTAGCCAAACCTGTCATCATAGGGCACGGCATTTCAGGTGCCCGTGCATTTATGAATATGATACATCTTGCCCAGATAATGTTAGAAAAAGATGTAATGCAAAAGATGAAGGAAGAACTTTCCTGACCTTTCAAATTATTTTTCATCCAACTTAATAAATACCGTTTTCCGGGTATAAAGAAGTTCCGGTGGTTGAGTATCTTTAATGCAAACATTGAACCTTGAAATTTCTCTTTACCACCTATTTCACCCTGCTAATTTGGATAGCTGCGTTTACCCAAACCTCCGATAATAATATTTTGGTGAGTAAAGCTGTTTATCTACCGGTAGAAAAAACTGTATCCTATAAAATTGGCAACAAAAGTATCCCCATAAAAATCATTCAATATGGCACGGTAAAAGATATTGTTTACATCAATATGCATGACAATGAAGATGCAGCAGTAGAAGCAGCTCTTCAAGTATTGGAAGTACAAGGTGGCACACTGATCAAGGTTGAAAATAACGGGCAGAGGGTTATACGTTTTAAACTCGGCAATATTACCTATGGTTTTGACCCTAATCGTATTTATGCAAGAGTTGGTATTCAGCAAACGTTGCGGGATAATAAAAGAACCAGCCCACAAGCAATTGTAGAAATTGAAAAGTTTGCGAAATACTTGTTATCATTCATACCCGACAGTACATCCTGTATAGTTGCCCTGCACAATAATACCGACGGTTTGTTTTCTATTAAAAGTTATACGGCAGGTGGCAACCGGCAACGGGATGCAAAAGCAGTGTATGAAAATCCTGAAAAAGATATTGATGATATAGCGTTAACTACCGATAGTCTGCTTTACCAAAAAATGGCGGATGCAGGATATAATTCTATCTGGCAGGATAATGAAAAAGCAAAAAAAGACGGGTCGCTCAGTATTTATTGCGGCGAAAGAAACCTGCGGTATATTAATATAGAAACGCAGCATGGAAAAGTAGCGGAGTATATTGAGATGCTGGAAAGGTTATTAGAGATATTGGCAACCGAAAACAAAAAATCCCCTTCGCAGAGTGAAGGGGATTCTCAGTGATTCCGCTGGCAAAGTAGGGACCGGTTTGAACTTTATCTCTGTTTATTGTCCTTTATTACAACCATATGGTTTTCAAAATCCTATAACATCTTCACTTTTTATTGAAAATTACCTTTATTCTGCCTGACAGCATTTTAATAGAGTAAAAAATAGAGTAAGATGTTAGTTCCTGTCAAACCAGTTTGTAAAAAAGCACTCGTGCGCAGAGATGGCACAAGCATTATTTTTCTCCAGTATTGCCATACAGGCGAAAAAAGGACTCTCCTGAATTCAGGCATTGCAATTCCCCCTAATTACTGGAACCTGAAGCGTAGGAGGATCAGTACTGACCTGCCCGCGTGTTATGGCAACGCTGAGGACCTAAATGGTCAATTGCAGCATTCTATACGTGTTGTTGAGGACATTTTAGCTTTTGCCTCAAAAAAGAACCTGGCTGACCCACTTAGGTTTCTAAAAGGGACCTTTAAACCCGACTTTGACCTCACCCGGCTTGAGGAAAAAGCAAAAGAAGTTGGCTTGCCTAAGATAAACCTTGACCTGTTCTTCCAGATCGATGATTACATACTGTCCAAAACCCGGCACGTAACACCTAAGATGCTTCATGTTTTCAGGAATATGAGGGAGACATTGAAAGCCTTCGAAACTTATCGTAAAAAGCCCATCACTTTAGAATCCTTTGATTTCAATTTCTATGAAGAATTTGTAGAGTATATGATGTATGAGCATATACATCGCCGCAGAAAAAATGTGATCAAAGGTTTTCGGACGAGTTCAATCGGAAGAACGATTAAGCAACTACGAATTTTCCTGAGAAACAGAATGCGAAGGAAAATAATTCCGCCCATTAACCTGGAAGATTTCAAAATAATTGATGAAGAAGCAGACGCTGTTTATCTCACATGGGATGAAATCATAAAGATTTATCAAGCTGATTTATCAGCCAATCAACATCTTGTTCAATACAGAGATTTATTTGTTTTTGGTTGTTTAACCGGGTTGCGGTTTTCAGATTTTTCAACCATTAAATCAGAGGATGTTCGAAATGGGATGCTCTATAAAAAACAGGATAAATCAGACCGCTGGGTAGTAGTGCCCTTGAAGGATGAGGCTTATGATATATTTGTCAATAAATTTAATCGCACCATGCCTGTGGTATGTAACGGGGTTTTTAATAGACGAATCAAGGATATAGCAAAATTGTCGGGTATCGTTCAGGCAATAAAATTTTCACACAAAAAAGGTAACAAGGATATTGTAATTATCAAACCGAAATATGCGTGGGTTACTTCCCATACTTGTCGCCGTTCATTTTGTACTAACGAGTTCCTTGCGGGTACACCGGTCGACCTGATTATGAAGATAAGTGGTCATAAAAGCTTGCGTGATTTTTACAAGTATATCAGAATTACTCCTGAAGAAGCCGGGCAAAAAATAAAGGAGATCTGGCAAACTAGGGGCGACATGAAAATTGTGAAAGAAAAAGAGGTTAACCTTATGGAATGATGCAGCAAAGGCGGCTTATTTAGCCGCCTTTGCCACTATTATTTCATTGAGTGAAGGGCTACTTTGTTTCCTTCCCCATCGGTGAAGTGAGCTATAAAACGATTGGAAAATGTTTGACGAGACCAAAAGTTATTAATTCAAATCTTCGGCAAAGCTGCAGATAGAAGTCGCGCCTTTGAAAACGAATGGCAACAATAAACCAACAGCATTTCGTTACACCTAAGTCGGAGTTGTCTATTGGTCATTTAAAACATTTTCTTTTAAGAATAGTGTTATAGCTTCTTTTATCTCATCCTGTTTTTCTTTTGGATAACCACCATGCCCGCCGCCATCAATAGTTATAAAAACATGCTTTACACCGGCTTTTGTTAGTTTAGCATCCAACTCAACAGATTGTTGGTAAGGCACTCGTGGGTCAGCATTGCCATGCGATAAAAAAATTGGTGGGTTATCTTTTGCAACATAAGTGATCGGTGAGAGCTGTTGTGCAAATCTTGCATCATCCTTTCTGCTACCAAACCATTCATAGATCGCCCCATCTTTCAAAACTTTCAAATCTCCACTTGTTGTAGTTTCAAATAATACGGAAGGTGTTGATTGAGCAATTATCGCTGCGATAGTATATTTTTTATCCGTCAAGGTACAGCCTTTATCAAATTGTGTATTGCTGCTTCCCATCAACCCAGCCATCATTGCGAGATGTGCTCCAGCTGAACTACCACAAAACACTATTTTATTTATATCAATGTTTAACGAGTCTGCATGATTGATAAGATATAACATTGCACAACGTACATCTTCTATAGCACCAGGAGCATTTCCTTGTGAACTTAGCCGGTATTCAACATTGGCAACAGCAAAGCCTAATTTAAAATAAGTAGCAAATCCACTTTGGGCTTCTTTCGCTCCTGTTCTCCATGCTCCACCATGCATATTAATTAAAACAGGGGTTTGTTTTTCGCTTTTGGGTGGTAAATAAATATCCATTCTGCCTTTCCATTCCTTTACCTCCTTATAAACAACATCTATCTGCTTAGTAAAACCGGCAGGCAAGGGTACTGGCTTATATTCAACTTCTTGGGCAAATAAATTTATTGTCAGAAGAGTTATTAATATTGAAAGTAAAATGTTTCTTTTCATCGTATATATTTTTACTATAACAGTCTAAATATGTTTAAGTATATTCAATACCAACTTGCAATGTACAGGGTAATACATTACACATTCAATTAAAGCGTGGTTAATATTATCTAGTAATTCCCCTTTTTTTTAATATCAACTGTATTTCCAGGCAATTAACTAGCTAAATCGCAAGCCTTAACTTCCGATAACGTTACCGGCAACGTTACCGGAATAATGTCGGAGAAAAATTTATTCTTTTTGAAAACTCTGATGAGATAACTACGAAGAGATGAATTTAATATAACCGGCAATCGTCATTTAGGCCGGTTGCGTATCCCTTTTTTTTGGAGGTGCGTTTGTTGCTCATTAATATTTTTTTGTTGTTTCATTTTTATTTGTTCTCCCTGAAAGACTTTACGGTCGTTAGTTACTGCTTCATGGAGCCTCGCAGAAATTTCTTCCCAAAGAATATCCCTGCCAATAAAATCAATTTTCTACTTCAAGTTAATGTCCTGATGGAAAAGAAGACCATTGCGGGCCATTTGTGCATTCACATCAGGATATTTTTTTATAAATGCTTCTGTTAGCTTATGGAGTGGTAGATGTTGCAACAAAATGTGCATATCAACAAAATCTTTTAAACGGGTACCGTTGTCGAGAATAGCATTGAGTTTCATAGCCCCGATATCCTCGAGGGAAAGCATCATTACTCCATCTGTTATCTGAACTTTATTAATTAACGGATATTGATGAGCCAGGATATCAACTTTAATATTATCGACCTTACAGAACACAGCATTTTTTAAATGGCCAATATTTTGGGTATTGTAGGTTTCGCTTAGATGATCCGCTAACTTTTTTGCATCAAAATCTATATCTGTAAACAGATCAAGGTCGATTGATTTACGGTGTCCTAATTGCAGGGAAAGGGCTGTACCACCAGCTAGATTAAATAATTGAAATTCTTTGTCGCTAAGTATTTTTTTTAATAAGGCCAGTGTCCCGGCCTCGACTGTTTCCGTGTGTAGCATAGAAGATCTTCCTTCTGCACGGAAAAATAATTACACACTTTTTCGATAGCCTGATTCTCTAAGAATTTGACTTCATGTTTCAGGGCATTTTCAACGAATGGTTTGCTGTAAAATCGTATCATTTCCTCCCAATCCACGGGACTGCCTCGTTCACATACACGGGCAATTATGGTTAGATATTCTTCTCTCCATTCAATATCCTCATACCTGAAATCCCAGAATAAAACCCTGGGCAAATCCGGCTTATCTGTTATAATTATCTTTCCACCCATATTTTTTAAAGTTACAAAATCTATTTTGAAAGTCTTTTTTTGTCTGTTCCGTCTGCGGGATGTTTCCCAACTTGATCTTGTTTTTGTGCCTTCTCTGAATTGCCCCACTGTTGCCTTTCCATCCAAAGCACTTTTCTTTGCATTGAATCTGGCGCAACCAAGTAAAGACTATCCGTTAGGCTTATTATTTTTTCCAAATTTGGCCTTGCGTTTAAGGTCAGATACCGATACTTTACATCGTTTGCCCGATAGATGTTTACTTCCTTTCTTTTCCCCAAGTAAAGCCAAGTCAAAACAACAATGAAGATGAAAAATGAGGTCGCAATGGCGGTTGTAGTTTTAAAATAAAAATGATGTTTAATAATGGTTAGAGCTTTTGGGATCTGAGCAGGAGGTAGCGCTGGTTTTTCCGATCCGCCCAGGTATGCAATCTGTATGGCCCTAAGACGCTCCAAAATCGCAGGACCATCTTTTGGTTGAATCATCTGTTCTATCACCTCCAATTTTCCTAGTACCCTCTTGACTATAGATACCATTTCGGCATTTGAGATCGTTTCCTTTTTTTGTTCTTCCAATAGCTCTGTCAGCACTAATTCAAGCGTCTCAAGGTTCATGTCTTTATCTTTTTAAGTGTTTAAATTACAGGCCTAACCTTCTCTTTTTTTGCCTTTTCTTTTTGAGGAAAGCTGGGTTGATATTCTCCTGCTGATGTGTGAGTTTATTTAGTAGTTCCAGGCCTTCCTTTAACTGCTTGTTTTTCTCCAAATGTTTCGCTGGAATTATGGTGGATTGTTGTAGAACGGGATTGGCCTTTACTAAGTTTAACTGATCCTGTTTCATTACAACTTTTTTCTGTTCTGGTAGCAATGACAGGATCTGTTCAATTTTACTCAGTGAATACCCAACCTCACTTCCTTTTATCCTGACTTTTTGCTGATCGGTAAAAGCAATACCTCTTGCTTTATTGACCTGGTAACCCAACTTCTGTATTTGCAGTTCGAACCCGGCGTAATTTTTCGATGCAGAAAGGCATTGTTTAATATCCTGGCGAAGCTTTTCTTTTCGTTGATCGGTGCGGGGTAAATTCCGCTGCTCCTTTGGCAAATACCTTCTTGGGCTAAGCACTTTCTGAAGACCGTGTTTTTCCTCCATCTTCCTGCAGTAAACTGCCATCTTTCGGTAATTATGATTGTCCTTTAGGGTCTTCCCATTGAAACTTACCCGGTTTGCAACAATATGAATATGCTGATGGGCTGTATCATGGTGAGCAATCACGATGTATTGACTCTTTTCAAAGCCAAGATCTTTGGCGCAATCTTCGGCGATACTTACTAAACTGCCATTATCCAATTGTTCTCCTTTTGCCAGACTTATAGTAATATGCTGAACGGGTTTTGATAAATCTTGATTAAGCCGCCGTACTTCATTAAACTGACTGATCAATTCTTTTTTATTGCCGTAACAAAGGTTAGTATTCAACAGCTCGGCCTCCTTTTTATCCAGGCAATAATTAATGCAGCCACGAAAAGATTTTCCTATGATTATTTTCCCAATCATTTCAGAAAAGTTTTAATAGCGGCGGCCAAGTTTTTTATATCCGTTGACAGCACCATCAGGCCTGCTCTTTCAATGGCGTTGAGTTCGTCATTTTGATTTCTTTTTTTGGCCACCTGGTTCATGTTCGCCGCCAGGTGATTTAGCATTGCCGTGAACAACAAAACTTCTCTTGGAAGTACTTTTATTTTCCTGTCAACTTGTCCTTGGAGTGCGAGCTCACGCAAGTATTGTGATATAGAACTGTTACTAAGCTTTGCTTTCTCTTCAATAACTTTTCGCTCCGCGATCGTACACATTACGGCCAACTGCTGGCTTCTTTTATTTTCCTTCTTGGGTCGTCCTCCTTTATTCTTCATCACGGGTCATTTTCAAGTCTTCAGCAATACTTTTTGAATCCCGTCCGATAGGCGGGATGAAAAAAGCCAGCGGTTTCGACGAAGGAGAAACATAGCTGGCTCCAGATATTTCAAAGTCTCATGCCACTGCTCTTTTTTTGTTTTAGATCGGGAGCAATAGATTTTACCAGGCATTCATTTAAGTCCTTAAACTTACTGTAGTGCTTACTCTGATCTGTATATTTCCCAGACCATTTAAGGGCTTGTTCTGTTCTCGAGATACCCATCTTATCACGATCCAAAAACAGATGAATGGCATTATATTTTTCCATCAGTTCACGGCTCTTTTCAAAAAAGGAAAGAGAGTTTAGTACTAATGAATCAGTATGCAACTTTGGCAGTTCATCGATACTTTTCCCTTTGATATGTTGAAGGGCCAAGTAAGTAAGGAAACTGAAAAATCCTTCAAAAACTGTCAGACCATTGGTATCTTTTTGCTGGATTAAACGAGGCTCTTTAGGTGTGCTGCTACCCTTGAAATAGTAGTTACGTAATTCATAACCGCCACCCGGATTTTGGAAGCCGATCGCCAGGTGTTTTTTGTCGTATAGTTCAAACCTTACTTCCCTGCAAAACTGGTTAGCAATATCCAGGGGAATTTGCCTACTCCGAAGGTAGTTTCGAAGGGTTTGATTATTGATCTCCGTGCTGCTGATTATCGTGATCTTTCCGGGCTGGATTGAGTGTTCTTTCTTTTCACCAGCAATCGAGTTTTTCGGCGGGTGAAAAGAAGCAATGATTCCCTTTTCATTCTCCAATTTCGAGAGCAAATCCTTGACCGTGCAGTGGTAATACAGTTTCCCGAAATCTACCAGCGTTCCGCCCTTCCCGATGGCATGGTCATACCAAACATTTTTTGATCGATTCACTTTAAAGGAAGCAGTTTTTTCATCCCTTAAGGGAGACAAATACCAGTAATCATTGTTTTTGATTTTCGCGGGCCGGTATCCCAGTCTTTCCAGGTACTCAACCATATCAATCTGGTTCGCATGTTTGCATGAAATCTGCTGTGCCATTCCTATTCCTGATTGGGATGTAAAAGTTGCTGAATATCCTGCCAGAGAAAGTATACTCGTGACCGGATTTTAAAGGGCTTTAACTTGCCATGCTTCACCCAATCGTAAATGGTAGGTTTTGTGACATGAAACAGGGCACAGACCTCGGCGATCTTGTAAAGGGGTTTGTAAGTCATGCCCGGTGTTTCGTATGTCGGGGATGTCGGTCTTTGCTTTTCTGCATTGTTCACTTCTTCCCGGATTATTTGCCGGATTTGTTGCCAGTATTGTTCCGGCTCATACGGGAATAGCATAGGGGTAATGGGGGTACCATTGCTCACAGGATCTTTCATCACTTTCCAATTTAGAACTGCAACATACCCCGGAAATAAGGCGAAAGGAAGCTAAGTACACTTAAGGTTAAGCGCTAATTTTAAAATTCACTGAAGGAGGGTCATTTTGGGATTTTCTGTAAATTTATTGTCCAAATAATACAATATGGAATATACCGAACTTGACCACCTAAGAGATAAATCCCCTGCTGTAACTGCGATGTATGAGAAGCTAATTAAGGAGCTTTATAAATTCGGGGCGTTAAAAATAGAACCAAAGAAAACCAGCATCCATTTAGGCAATAGATTTGGCTTTGCTGGGGTTTATACTAGAAAAGATTACATAAATCTTGAAGTCCACCTGAACCATAAATTAGTAAGCAAAAGAGTGTCTAAGGTTGAACAGGCATCTCCTAACCGCTTTCATCACAACATTAAATTAACAAGCGTAAAAGACGTTGACAAAGAGCTTTTAGCTTGGCTTAAAGAAGCATATGAACTAAAAAAATAATTTATTAAACCACCCATGCACATAGCAGAACTCTTAAGCGACAAAACAATTAAAGCAAAACAGAAAGTTGAAACAATTAGTAAATGGTTGTTAGATGGTTCTTTACTGACAGATGAACTGATAGCATTTGCAGAGAAAGCAACAGATTCGGAGAAAGCAACTTGCATTGAAGCTATTGAATTTGCTACAAAACAAAATTCAAAAATTGCAGACGAAAACGTATTTGCTTTTGTAACAAAAAAGCTTACAGAGACTGCACCAAGAGTAAAATGGGAAAGTGCCAAAGTAGTTGGAAATATTGCACATCTATTTCCTGCAAAACTTAATAAAGCAATTAGCAACTTGCTAACAAATTCTGAAGATAATGGAACAGTTGTTCGTTGGGCTTCAGCTTTTGCACTTGGAGAAATACTCAAATTAAAGACAAAACATAATAAAGACTTGTTACCAACTATTGAAGCAATTTGTGACAGAGAGCAAGACACTGGCGTTAAGAAAAAATATCTTGATGCTATAAAGAAAACAAAAAATTAAGCGAAAGAAGCGAAGCACACAGCAATTAATATCGGTTGCAAAATGATAGTTACAAAAAAGGTAGTTATAGTTTCTCTTTAGAAGCATTTAGAAACTCTTGCAGGGATGCTATTTTTACCTTTTGGCAACCCCAATTGATGGGTAAAAAATTTCTTCTTTTCAGTTTTATCAGCTTTTACAGCAGCGTATAAATAATCTAACCGCATATCAACTGTATTCAGCCTGTCTTTTTCAGAATGTAATGTTGTTGCTCCGGCTATTCCTCCTGCGGTAGCGGCCGTTACGGTCAAGGTAACTTCAGGGCCATCTGCAATACCCTACGAACTCTTCTTTGAAGGGTACATGAATAGAAACATATTCTGTCTGAATTAAATTATGCTTAGCTCCGGTATTTTATTTGCAGGCATTAAATTTTCAATTGCATTTTCAGCAACTGAAAATTGTTATTTTGTTCGTTCTTTTTCAAAATACCTAAACAAGTCCATTCTAATTTATGTTAATAAGGAGTAATGGATTTCTTATAAACCCGGTAACCCAAATTAAAATTAATATTACCAATGGGAGAATAAAAGGTTCGGCATGAGACACGTGTACTATTATAGCGCCACCCATGTGTGCACTTAATAAAAGTACCCCATAGATATTAGTACGTGGAAATAAGAAAAGAAGTGTAGCAATAATTTCTCCACAGGCAACTATTATCCGCCAATTGCCAAGGCCCCATCTTTCAAAATTGGCAGCCATTTCTGGAATCATAAATTTTGCGTAGGTACTGAATACAAGTAGTGCTGCAATTAAACCAGTAAGCACCCACCCTGCAATTTTTCTATTTCTTGATAACATAATGGATTTAGTTTTTAGTGGTTACAATTGAGGTTATTCAATGAAAAGAAAGACACTACAACTTGATTATTGATCCAAATATGATTGTCTGCACTAAAATCAAAGCAGATAATAAACGGCTACTGTAATACCCAATCCTCCGCTCAAAGCATAGCACAACAATTGCCATGCTTTTGCTCTGTCTTTTGCCCTGAATTCTTTCTGCTCAATGCTGTCTGCTTTGCCCACATCTCCAAAATTGAACAAGTGCCCAAACCCGAAATAAACACAGAACTTGTTATATGCCTGAATGAAGCCGGTTGCCCCCGCCACTGCTGGAACAAAAACCAGCAGACGCCATGCTTTAGGTGCATCCAGCATCCAAAGCAGCATTATGGCAACAAGGGTTAAAATTAATCCTGTCCATCCTCCTGTCTTTCGCCTTTTTATTTCTTCACGCCCCATATTACATACACCAGTGATATATTTATTTTCCATTTTATTTAGTTTGATGAATAATAAAATCGCTCATTAATAATCTGCCCATCCTTCCATCTTTGCACAGCCACCTGGCAAATTTTCATGCGGGGTGCACCTTTATAAGTAACATCCATTTCCCATTCTACCATTGTTACATTTTCGCCAACTGCAACAGCTTTCACTTCAGCGCCGTGGAAAGCATCAACCATTTGCATAGTTTGTATTTCTCTTTCCCTATTGGTAATCTTGCCAATAGTAGGCGGTTTAGAGTTCTCCTGCATTACCACGTCTTCGTGATAATATTTATCGAAAGCATCCATTTGCAGACCGGAAAGAATCATTTGATTCATGTCCTCGATTTTTTCTTTTAAATTCATAGTCTTTATTTTTAATTGTTTTTATTTGTTGGCATTGAATAAACAGCCTGTAGAAAATCTTTCAGGTCAAGTGGTTTATGCCCAATCAAATTTTCTAAAGTATTGTCCGCATAATCAAATTCGCCGGCCTTCATTGAAGCGGCAATACTCGTCATCATTTCGGCAACATCTTCCGGCAAGCCGTGTTGCAGCATACCTTTTTTTAAATCTTCAGGAGAAATATCAATATAACCAACCGGTTGCCCGGTTATATCTGAAAGCATAGCTGCAATATCTTTAAATGTATATGCCGCTGATGCTGTAATATTATAAACCTTGTTTCGGTGGACAGAGGGATTTGAAAGTACCACTGCATTGGCTTCTGCCATATCATTTCTTAAAGCAAAATTTACTTTTGCATCTCCTGCACTGTAATATACTGTTCCGGTTTCTTTAAAATTGCCAAGCAGCATTGGCAGGAAATCGCAATACAGAGTATTGCCCATAATGGTATATGCAATACCCGAAGCTTTAATATCTTCTTCTGTTTTTGCATGATCAATGCCTGCTGTAAATTTTGTATCAGTAGAAGATTTTAATACACTGCTGTACACTATATGTTTTACACCTGCTTCTTTTGCAGCTTTGATAACATTGGCATGTTGTTCATGCCGGCCTGTTATTGAACTGGAAGAAACCAGCATAAGGGTGTCAATGCCCTTCATGGCTGCAAGCAGGGAATCATGGTTAAAATAATCACCAATGGCAATATCAACGCCTTTTGCCTTCAATCCGGCACCTTTCTCTTCGCTTCTTACTAAGGCTCTGATATTGTTTGCGGGTACTTTTTTCAATAAAAAATCAATAGTGGATGACCCTAAATGGCCGCTTGCTCCTGTAACTAAAATCATATTTTTTTTTAAAAATCAAAAGTAATCCGTTTTAGGTTTACTTTTGTAACCGGTTTACTTTAGGAAACCTGTTTAAACCTAAATTATTTGATATGCCTGTTACAAAAAAACAACCTGTTAAAAAAGAAGAATGTACCCGATATATGCTACCTCTCCGTGATGCCCTCAATGTACTAAGTGGTAAATGGAAGATTATTATCCTGCTGGCTTTATCTATGAAGGATTACAGGTTTAAAGAATTACAGGGCGAAATTGACGGCATTGCCGCCAAAATGCTTTCTAAGGAGCTAAAAGAATTGGAAGAAAATGATTTGATTAAAAGAACTGTTTATGATAGTATGCCCATTGCTATAGTGTATAGTATTACAGCTTATGGCCGGTCTTTAGAAAAAGTAATTGAAGAATTGCGGAAATGGGGATTGAAACACCGGAAAAGGATAATGAAATAAATGTTTAATCATTACCTTTTTGATTTATAAACCTGTTTCTTCCAAATTTAAAGCACATTCATTTCCCGGTCGTGTTAATTTAGGTTGTTACTTTTTTTAGTGCGTCAAGATAAATTTTCCTGATGCTGTTTTGTTCTTCCCGCTTACAAATAGATTCAATTGCAGGAATTAATTCTATGTTTAATGATGTGTTCATTTTTATGATTTGTCCCAAGGCAAAAGCGGCACTCCATCTTACAACTGTTCCTTCATGCTCAGAATTATAAAGCAAATTGTTTATTGCATCGTTTAATTTGTCGGGATAAAGGTGTGCAATATTCCCAATTACTTTTGCTGATTCCCACTTTACTCTGGGTGCTTTTTCTGTCAGGGATTTCGAAATAAATTCAAGACAATCTAAAGAAGCAATCTCGGGTTTACTCTTTGTAGCAAATTCAATTGCCTCTATGCAAATTGCTTTTATCGGGTCTTTTGAAGATTGGGCTATTTTCATTAACTCGTTAATGTTAATATTTTTTTCTGCAAGCATTTTGCTAATGGTTTCTGTTTTTGCTTTAGCCTTTATTTGCTTATTAGTTAGAATTTTTTCTATATCCATCGCTTTTTTTCAGTTTCTTTTTTAATTCGAATCCTTGTTTCAGTCATGTTAAAAGTTCTTTATCTTTTTAATGGTCGGTTTCTATATATCCCATAATACTTTTTTCAATTTTTTATTTAAATTTAGAAAGATATTTTTTATGTGCATTGGTAGTTACGATACCAAATAGATAAAACTTCAAAAGCTGTTCTGTTACTTTATTTATAGGATATTTTGCATAAGGAAAATGAAAAGAATTGTAGGCCAGCTCTATTTGTTGCAGTATCAGCTTCGCTGTAAAATCCACATCAATGTCTGGCTGATAATGACCTTTCTGAATACCCCTGATTAAATTCCTTACTATTTTTTCCAGGAGTTCATCATTTTTATGTGTCAGAATCATGGCCCATATATCAGGGTAATATTTTTGTATTTCATGTGTTATCTTAGGGTGCAGGCTTTCAAATAAATCCTGTAAATGCTTAAAAAGAAGCAATAACTCCTCAATAGCATTTGAAGCTGTCGCCATGTCTACGTATCTTTTTCTTTGTTCAGTTATGAAAATTTTTGCAATGCTTGAAACTATTTCATCTTTACTCTTATAAGTCTCGTAAATTGTTTTTTTTGAAACGCCTAACTTATGGGCAATATCATCCATTGTTACACTAGCAAGCCCCCGGCTTCTAAAAAGTTCGCTGGCTGCATTCAATATCTTATTTCCATAATCATTCTCCATACTTATCTGTAAAAAATCTAATTGTAAAAACAAAGAACATGGTTTCAGGGATCCATTTGACCTAATGCAGATATTTATTCATAGGAATAACCAATATCGGAATAGGAGAATGGCGCACAATATATTCTGCTGTACTGCCCATTACCATATGTTGTAAACCGGTACGGCCATGTGTGCCTGTTACAATAATGGTTGCTTTACTTTCTATCGCATATTCAATTATATCCTCTTTTGGGTCTCCTAAAAAAACAACCACCTTAATATTCAAATCCGTGTGTTTTTCTTTGATTTCTCCTAATGCTTTTTTCGCTATGTATTCCCTGGCTGCCCATTGGTCGCCGAAGCTCATACCAATATCAGGCGGGATGTATGAAACCCTTTGATTAATAACAGTAAGAAGCTCTACTTCGGCTTTAAGGTTTCTGGCCAGCACCAATGCTTCATTAATGATAACATCTTTATCATTGCTTAAATCAGTTGTAATTAAAACCTTATTCATATTATTGTTATTTTAATTATTAATAAATCAGTGTTTGGAATTAGCTTCTTTCTTAATCAAATGGCTAATGACAACTTTTACTTCTTTCTTGCGTATTCTCATAAAATCTGTCATATCCCCATTGGGAAGGCTTACTATCTTAATAAAAAGATGCCTTGCAATAAATGGAAAAACACAAAGCGAAACTATATTCATGAATAGCTGCACAGGCTCAACTTTTCTGATAGTTCTGTTATTTATATTCCTCTGTACCTCCCGGGTGAATAGTTGTATTTTTTCTTTTTGCTGATGCCATATTTCTTTTTTTAACCGTTCAGGATTTTTTTCTATTTCGTTCAAAATAAAAGCCGATAAATATGGGTTTGCAATTTGTATTTCAATCAGCTCATCACAAAAGATGTCAATTTTACTGAAAATATCCATGTCGCTTCGCTCTAAATAAATTACTGACGGTAGAAATGTTTCCAGCGCATTATCAAATACCAAAGAAAAAAGATTCTGCTTACTCCGATAGTAATAATAAATCATTGCAGAATTTATATTGGCCTCTGTTGCAATATGCCGTACCCTCGCTCCTGCAAGCCCTTTGGTTACAAAGACCTTTGTGGCGGCGGCAATAATCCTTTCCTCTGCGGATGATATTATTTTATTTCTATTCGTCATGAATTATTATCTAACCATGTTGATACTTTATTTTTTTATTCCAGATGCACATCAATCTTTTCACCGCTGTGCTTTTTATCATTCTTAATCAGCAGGATGATGGGGATACATACCAGTATAGTTAACCCTACGGTCCAAAATACATTGTCGTAACTGATAATAGCCTGCTGCTTAAACAAAGACAGATCCATTACTTTATACGCCATTTGCTGTGCATCCTCTTTAAAATATCCTTGCGAAATAAAGTTTTGGGAAATCAGGCTTGCCCTGTCCTGGAAATTTTCGTTATAAATATTATAATGCTGCAGCAGGTAATTATCATTGGCTGCATTTCGGTGCGTAAGAAATACATTCATAACAGCAATACCAACAGCACCACCTAACTGGCGCATCATATTACTTAACCCTGCTCCCTGGGAAAGGTCCGACCCTTTTAAACCCTGAACGGCAAGTACCATTACCGGAGACATCATAAAACCAATACCAAACCCACGCAAAATAAAAGGCCAAAAGAAGTTACCTGTAGATGAGTCCGGAGCTGAAAAACTCATTAAGGTTGAAAAAGCAAAAATCATAATTCCCCCCGTTATCATAATTGCTTTAGGGTTTAATCCTTTGGAAAGCAATCTTCCGACAATGGCCATGGAAATAGCAGAGGCTAAGGCCCCGGAAATTAAAAAATTGCCGGTCATGGTTGCAGTCCAGCCCAAACCAATTTGTGCAAACAGGGGGAAAACAAAAACAGTGGCCAGTAAGATTAATCCAACAATAAAATTTAACATAGAGCCCAAGGCCAGGTTCCAGCTTTTCAGCAAACGTAAGTTTACAGCAGGGTAGGCAAAAACCCATTCTCTCCAAATAAATCCAACAAATGCGATTATACTGACTATTGTTAGCAATAAGATTTCCTTACTCTCGAACCAATCATTTTTTGTGCCTTCTTCTAATATATATTGCAGGCTGCCGACGGCAACAATTAAGAGAAATATTCCGGCCCAATCAATTTTTGCAGGCCTTTTTGCCCCCATACGATCCTTAACAAAACTCCAGGAAAGATAGGCAGCCATGATACCAATAGGGATATTGATGAAAAAAATCCAATGCCAGGAATAATTATCTGTGAGAAACCCACCTAATGTTGGCCCGAAAGTAGGGCCGAGAATTACCCCCATTCCAAAAATAGCATTGGCGGTATTTATTTTTTCCGGTGGAAAAGCCTCAACAATTATCGTTTGTCCAATCGTAAGTAATGCTCCTCCTCCAATACCCTGGATAAACCTCCAGATCACCAATGTAACTAAAGAGTCGGCAGTGCCGCAAAAAAAGGAGGCCACTGTAAATATCAAAATGGAAATCGTAAAATAGTTCCTTCGGCCAAATAAATCACTCATCATACCCGCCAATGGAATCATGATAACATTAGAAACAGCATAGGCGGTAACAGCCCAGGCAATTTCAGTGGTGGTTGCTCCTATACTTCCGCTGATCTCCCTTAATGAAACATTCACAATAGAGGTATCAATCAATTGCAGTAATGCGGCACTGATTGCAGTAATTACTAAAATTGCCCTTTCTGCACCTACAGGGTATTGAATTAGTTCTTTTGCTTGCATACTTATTTTATTTCTACATCAACAAATGCACTTAGACCGGGAGTCAGAAAATAATCTTTAACGTCTGCCTTGTCCAATTTAATTCTAACAGCAACCCGCTGGGTAACTTTTACAAAATTCCCAGTTGCATTATCCGGTGGCAATAATGAAAATTTAGCACCGGTTGCACCACCTATGGATTCCACCGTACCAGTAAGTTTTAATTTATCATAGGCATCCAGCTTTATCGAAACTTTTTGCCCCACCCTTATTTTATTTAACTGGGTCTCTTTAAAGTTTGCTACCACCCATAAATTATTATTTTCAACGGCTGAGCACAATGGTTGCCCATATTGCACTAATTGGCCAACTTCTACATTTTTTTTAGACACTATGCCAGCAAAGGGGGCTACAATTACCGTGTTTTTAAGCTGGGTTTCAGCCAATTCCAATTCTGCCAGCCGCTGTTGTACCAGCGCACCGGCAACGCTTATTTGTCCCTGCTGGGCCTGGGCACTTGATTGAGTACTTGATGCCTGAGTAGTGGCTCCCTGAAACTGTCTTTGAGCCATCTCGTACAAAGCTTTGGCACTTTGATTTTCAGCATTGGCGGCATCCAGTTGCTGTTGAGTTGCAGCGCCGTCAGCAAACATTTTTTCAATACGGCTCAATTCCTTTTGTGATTTGGTTAAACGGGCCTGTGCTGCATTAATATTTGACTGCAGGGCTGATGAATTAATGGAAGATGCTGATGCATTTTGTTGTGCCGCCTGTGCAGATGACCTGGAAATACCTGTTTGTGATTCAGCACTTTGCAACATAGCCCTGGCCTGCAATACTTTTGCTTTATAATCTTTATCATCAATAATTACCAATGTATCCCCTTGCTTTACCATTTGATTGTCAGTAAAACGAACTTCCATTACAAAACCAGATACTGCACTTCTTACAGATGTGATGGTGGCATCCAGTTGTGCATTGTCGGTAGTTTCATGATGTTGTGCACGTATATATGCCCTTATACCAAAGAAAGCAGCAATCAAAACCACTACTATAATAATGATGAGCCTTACTTTGTTAGTTTTTTTCTTTTTAATTACTTCTTGTTCCATTTTTGTTTGATTATGATTTTAAGGATTTCAATTTCCGGTTAAGATGTTGTATTGTGTTTTAGAAATAGCCTGCTGAACTTTATGAAGTACCATGTTTAACTCTGCTGCATTCTGCGCATTAAGCTCAGTTAAATATTCTGTGGAAGTGATAACCCCGTTTTCCAACTGGCTGGTTACAGCCTTCATGATTTCTTTTCGTTTACCAACAATTTCCTGGTCTTTAGCAATGATGGTCTGATACTTATTGATTTCAGTTTCTTTTTGCGTTAATGCTGTCTGCAAATTCAGATTGAATGTTTCCTTCTGCTTTTCTACAATCTGTTTGTTTATTTCAAAGGTTCTTTCCCGTCCTTTTTGAATTACTGCATTATTAATATTCCAGCTTAACCCTGCTCCGGCAATTCCATAAAGCCTTAAATCAGTATTCAGAAAATTATAACCAGGCCTGCCATAAAACCCCTGGCTGAAAACAAAGAATTTGGGCCTGTTTTCCTTTTTCAAAATATCCTTTTGTAAATTGAGGACATTCATCTGAGACTTGAATACTTCCAGCTCCGGCCGGTTTAAAGCCTTTTGCAGAGTACCTGTTTCCGGCAGTTGAAAATTAGAATCGGGATTAATTACGGAACCGGTAAATATAGAAAGTTCCTGTACAAGGCTGAGTACTGTTGCATCAATATCTGAAATTCTTTGTTCGGCAGTCAATACTTCAGATTCAAAAACCAATTGGTTGCTTTTAAGAATAGCCCCATTGGCCACCCCAACCGCTACTTTTTTCCGCTGAGCTTCAAGGTCCGCTATACGGATCAACAATATTTTCTTATTTTCCTGTTGCAATAAAATATTGCCAAATGTATTGGTTACTCTTTCCCGCATTCTCTGAAGCTCTACATCAAGTTGACTAACGCCAAGATTAGTTCTTGCCTGTTCCAATTGTTTTTTTGTTTTTACTACGCCAAATTCCGTCAACGGAAAACGAAGGTCTATCCCCAGGTTGTAATTATCCTTTGGTATGGCTGGAAAGGCAGAGCCGGGAATTTCGAATTTGGTTACTTCACTCTGGTAAGTAAACTGCCCTGTTATATTTACCTGGGGATATAAACTCAAATCAAGTATTCTTTCATTCTCTTTACTAAGTGCCTTAACAAGCTCTTTTTGACTGGTAGCCGGATAATTTTGTTCGGCTTTTTGAATCAACTCTTGTAGTGTAACAGCTTGCTGTGCGTGGCTTGTTATGAAACAACTTACAATTCCGATGATTAATAGAAAACTTTTATACATATAATACTTTATTTTTTTATTGCATTAATAAAGAAGTCAGCGGCTGCCTTAGCATACACCTGCATCAATTCAGCATATTGCTTATCCGATAAGCGGAGTGACTTTTTAAACATTTGACTATTCATTGCAGGGAAACAGCAAATAGATTGTAGTATAATGTACAGCACCCTTACATCTGCCTGTTTAATTTTCCTTTCCTTAAGCACCTGTTCAAAATAGGCTACAAAACGATTGGGCGATTTTGACTGCTTAATTCTCGCTGTCAATAAATCGGGATTACGGTTTATTTCCCTGATGATAAATAATAGGTTCGCCTTTTGATTAAATATCATAAAGTTTTCAATAAACTGCAATACCTTTTCTTCCCAACTCAGGCGGTCATCTGTCCATGTATTAACCAATGGCAGATATTCATCAATGGCTTTATCAAAAATCTTTTTAAAGAGGTTGTCTTTATTGCGGAAATAATAATGTAATGAGGCTTTACTGATTCCGGCTACATCTGCAATTTTTTGCATTCGGGTACCATTGTACCCCTTTTGTTCAAATTCCTTACGGGCTGCATCCAGGATTTTACGTTCTGATTCTGTTGATATTATCATGTTAGATTAAACGGTTTGACCATTTGGTCAAACGCAAATGTACCAAGTTTATCTTAAACCTAAAAAAATAAACTAAATTCCGCCAATTATCTTATAATAACCCCCTATTAATCTTCTCGGCACGCTCATTTTTATTATCCAGTTAAATAAAAAAGTTCCAAAAATACAACAGAGAATACCAGCCAAAACATCAAGAACATAATGGTGTCCTGTATATACCGCGGTAAACCAAATTCCTACTGTGATAACAGCAAAAAATATATTTAGAAGCCCCATTTTATTACGCAAGCCATAATATAAAACAAGTAAAGGATAGGAAGCATGAAGAGATGGCATAGCTGCAAAAACATTTGAGCTTTTTGAATATATTGATTCAAATATCTTAGTATTAAGAATTAAATCAAATCTTGCCAAGCCAGCAGGATTACCAGGAGTTAAAGGATAGAATGAACTGCCAAATTTTTGAAAATACCAAGGTGGCGCTGCCGGAAATGAGTAATACACAACAAACCCAAGTAGATTTATTAAAAAAAAAGTAAGTGAAAAATTTAAAAATTGCTGCTTATTTTTAAAAAATAGATAGGCAGCAAACGTAAGCGGAACAGGCACCCAGCATAAATAAAAAAAACCACTTAGCAGGTCAAGGAGTTTACCTGAATGCAGATTCCAAAATTCATTTGGTGTTAATAGCAGACTACCGGACTTAATACCAAATGAATTTTTCTCCCAATAGTACAAATCTTCAATGTGCACAGTATTAAATTTATAATTGGGAAATGTTTTCATGTAGTCAAATATTATCCAATAAATAATGAAAATTGAAAAGCCCAATATCAATTTACGGGTTAAATGATTACCGAAATAAAGGAAACAAAAAAGAGAAGCTAATATTAACTGATCCGGTTTAAACCCAATTAATAACCAGGATAAGGCGAGATAGCCGGAAACAAGGAAAGTAATGATAAAAATACGGGCAGCAGAAAATCTCTGAAAGATATATTTTTCAATGGCCATATTTTATTTTTTTCTGAAACCTGATTTAAATACAATATCCCACAGTGCTGAACTTACACCATAGCCTTTAGAAGGATCAGAGTAATGATGCAGAATATGATGCTGCTTAATTTTTTTTAACAAAGGGTTATTAAAATTGTGATGATGAATTGCATAATGCATCATATCATAAATTAAATAACCAAGAATAAAACCGCTAAAGAATGAATATAATTTCAGTGAATTGTTAAAAACAGCGAAGAATAAAAAATAAAATAGTATTGCCAATGGTATGCTTGCTGAAGGGGGCATAACCAATCTTTTTGCATCTTTCGGATAATCATGATGCACTCCATGAAATATAAAATGCAACCGCTTACCCCATTTCGCCTTTGGTTCAAAGTGGAATATAAACCGATGAAGGAAATACTCGGTAGCACTCCAAACAATCACCCCAAAAACCAAAAAGATTAAGTATTGCCCTATGGCAATACCTTGCTTAAATGCAATAAAAGAAAAATAAAGAACAACAGGTATATAAATAAATAGTGGAACCGAAAAATGAACTTTCGATAATGCTTCAAAAATATCATTCTTAAACATCCTGGTAGACTTTGATGAATTGGATATGTATTTCTTTTTCATATAAGAAATAATTTTTTATTTCACTTTAATTCTTTCCCTTACTTCTATGTTAGTTAAGGTATTGTTTCCCTTTATTTCCACATACTCAACATTAGGGCTCCAAAAAGAACCTCCGTTTATATGTAAGTATATCCTCTTTAGAATAATAAAGCTCCCGTTAACTAATTTATAAAATACCCGCCAGGTATTTTCTGAATCTCTTTCCAAGCGTATTTTCAGTTTTTTATATGACACAAAATTTAACTCATAAATACCTTCTTTAATTTTTTTGGAGTCAATTCCATAAGCAAATGTCCTTTGAATATAATTTAACCCGGCCCGCTGTCCCTTTTCGGTAAATCTTATCCAATATGCATGCACAGGATTTTCATCATCAACCTTGCCGTTTTTAACATTCAGTTCTACAACAATTGTATTTGCATTTGGTTGTCTTTGTAAATAAAACAAATCATACTTATTTTTTGGAGGAACAGGAAAAGTATCACATGGAGAAGTTATTTGTGCTAAAAGACAAGTTGGAATAATAATTAAACCTGTTATTATGAAATATCTGATATATGAATCAAGAATCATTTCAAATTTATTTTTTTGCTAAATATTTTTTAGCGTCAAAAAGCCTTTTTATTGCGGTTATGTTTGTTAAAACCGCCATAATTGTAATGGGGAGTGTGAATATAGACATAGTTTCAAAAACATGAAAAGGTATGGCATTTATATATCCCTTATAGTTTCCGCCAATGAAATGAGCAGTTATTCCGCAAGCCAAAGCACTTACTCCTGTTAATACAACTCTTTCGGGTCTCTGCATTAAACCTCCTTTATTTTCAATACCCAAACCTTCGCTCCGTGCACGGGTATAACTAACCATCATAGAACCTATCAGAGCAATGAACGCAAATAATGAACTTAAAAAATAGTGATGAGCTACCAAATAGTAACATATCCCCAAAAACATAACCAACTCACTATAGCGGTCTAAAACAGAGTCGAATAATGCGCCGTATGCAGAACTCATGTTACCCAGCCGGGCCACCTGCCCATCCAGCATATCAAAAAGACCAGCAAAAAGTATCAAACCGCCTGCCCATCCTACATAAGAAAGGTCACCCCGATTGCCTTCTTCACCACCGACTATGAAAATAACAGCAACCCCTACATTTAATAAAAACCCTATTGTTGTTACGGTATTGGGTGTAAAACCAATTTTAATTAGTATCTTAACAAATGGGTTTATTACTATATAAATTAATTGTTGCAACCGCCCTCTCATAATTAGTAGTTTAGTATTTAATTACCATTTAAAAATCAAACCTTATTTTAGCTCTAATACCAGATTTTGAAATGTTTGGATTATTCAAATAAGTAGCCCGAAGCACAAAATCAACCCTTATCAATTTGAATATATTTGCTAGTCCGATACTCCATTCTATATAGGGTGTATTGTCAAACGAAAAAGTGGTTTGCTGTCCAGCATTGTCTTCTGGAAATCTAAGTAACTTGTTATTTTTAGCAGGATCGTTCTCATTTCTTATCCCACCGTATAAGATTTTAAAACTGGCTACTTCTCTCAACTTTAATTTTTTCAGTAATGGTATTTTGTTTAGAAAAAAACCATTAAAATAAAAATCCAGGTTAGATGCTATAAATTTATCACTTACAAATTCCATAAAATTCATAAGATTATAAGAATTGATCTGATATGCATAAGTTTGATTTGCCCTGTGTATGGTTAGTAAGGGGTAAGGCAATTTCCCAAATATGTATCCACTCTCAAGCGTTGCGTCTAAATAGCCCAGTTGTGATAGATAGAATCTTTTATCGGCTCGTAAAGTGATATTCTCATAATTGTACTCCCCATTCATCAAGCCTTTAATACCTTGTATATATCTCAATTTAAAAACCGGGTATTTATTAATTATGGGTATACGGTAATTTTTGCCCTGATAAAACTGCTCATTAGGTGCCCATCTCAATTCTGCAGAAATCTCCGAAGTAGTTATATCAGGAATTAATGTATTGTCAGAAATCTTCTTATATACAATATCCCCTGCTGGTGTTTGCTTCCAGTTTTTAAAAATGAAAGAATAAGAAATGTTTTTGCCAAATTCACGAGTATATTCAATTTTTAAATAATTATTGTATAGCCATTTGTTATTATTCCCTCTTTTAATTGATAAGAAGAGATTATCTTCCTGAGAAAAAAGAAGTTCCTGGCCCGGAATTTTAGTATCATACTGGTAACTTACCCGTAAATAATTCAGCGGGAATGAATAAATTGATTTATGATTGAAAGAGTATGTTCCACCCACAAGATATTTTAGTTTTTCATCTTTAAAACCATATGCAACATAATGATCAAAGTATAAATTGTTACTGAATTTTGGAGTTGTTCTTCCTCCAACTCTAAGTTTAAATCCTTCGACAGGATTAAAACTGTAAAATGTATTTGTATTGCCTAACTCCCATTTGCCAAAGCCAATATAACCGGAAAAAAGAAAAGTGAATATACCTCCTATCCTTTTAAAAGATTTCATATTTCTTAGACTGTCTATGTTATAATATGCTTTCGCTTCTACAGTAGATAGTGGTGTATGTCTGTTAGCTACCCAAAAGCTATCAGTATTTGCAAAAGGGTTCTCACGAATCACCAAATCTTTATTATTATAAACACTGTCAGCAGCAGGTTTATTTATCAGAAAATTTTTAAGCATAACTGTTCGTTCTCCCAAAATACCCCCCGATGAACTTTTGGTAAGTGCAAACTCTGCAATCATTGTGCTGTTTATTACATGATAGCGACCATCAAATGCCTTTTCAAAATCCTGGCTTATTCTTAGTTCCCTGGTCCAATTCAGGTTGGCATTTTTACTTATGGTCATATCAATCTTTTGCACACTGTAATTACCATCCAAAGTGATAAACATGGTGCCACGAAAAATCAAGTCATTAGGATTTTTAGGAGTGAAATAAAGTCTTATAAGCTTGGTTTTATTTATTTCGACTGTGTCCCTTATATAATACCTATAAAATGCTGGCCCCATATCTGCTATGGGGCTTAAAAATTGGGAAGCCAGGATATTAATGTTATTGTCATAAATATTTATATCGGCATATAACATATTCAGATATTGATTAATCCCATTGTTGTCGAGAAAATCTCCATAATTGACTTTTTTCTCTCCTAAAAAAACGGTTTTATCGCGTTGAGGAAATTTACTCAAATATCTTTCTGACAGCTTTTCTGATATGTATATTGGTAATAAAGATTTACCCGATAACGTAGAAGTATCTACATTTTCTAAAACGAATTTATAATTTCTGAATAACCTGTTCTTCATCATCTTTTCAGGTTTATTAGCCAGTGAAAGCGCCATTTTTTCGTATTGCTGATATTGTACAAAATCATACGATGATATCCTGTTTTTTGGCTTGTTTTCAATAACCAGATCTATTAACTCCACTGCGGGATTGTTCCTATTACTATATTTTCCTCTTCGCTTAGTTTTAACAACTACTGCAGTTAATTGCCCTGCTGGCACCAGTTCTATATTTAAGATTTGTTGTTGCAGCGGTAGAATTTCCTTTGATACCTTGCTGTATCCTGTATAGGAAAATATAAGCGTTGTAAGATTTTTTCTCTGTGTTTCAATTGAATAACTACCATCTTCACCAGTCATTACGCCCTTCCCACCTTCAAAATAAACACTCACAAATGACAGGGGCTTCATAGTAGTTGCATCTTTTACCGTTCCTTTTACAACAGTAGTTTGTGCAAAACAAACGTTTGCCCATAATAATACCAGGCATGTAAACACGGTTATATATTTATATCTGATCCTTTTACCTTGCTTCATTCTTCTATCGTTTTAAAAACATAATGCTTTTGCAAAGGATAATTATAAGCTATAGCAACCATTAATGAGGTTACAACTTTTGCAATTATATAATTGGTGCCCTGTTTTGTAAACAGGTACATACCCGTTGCATTCAAAACGAGATTTCCACACCAAACCAGTAAATATTTTAATCCCTGCATATACCCATTAGCAGATTTAGAAACAAAAACCCAATTCCGCCCTATTAAAAAATTAATTATACCCCCGCAAGTAGTTCCAATAATACCCCCCATGACTGGATTGGTACTGAATAGTTGCACAGCAATAATTGTAATCAAATAATCACTAACTGATGCAATAAGGGATGATATATTGGCTTTTAAAAAAGTAAACATTTTAAATAAAATTCAGTATGATGCCTATCCTAATTATAATCAGGGAATAAATTCCGGCAACAACATCATCCGCCATTACACCCCACCCGCCTGGTAATAACTCTGCTTTTTTTATACCAAACGGTTTCGCAATATCAAAAAAACGAAAAAGAACTAATGCTACCAGAATAAATATTTGTTTAGTAGGGATAAATATTAAAACAAGCATCATTCCTGCTACTTCGTCAATAACAATTTTATTGCTGTCTTTCCCCCAAATTTTTTCCATTTTATTTCCGCTCCAAACCCCTAAGGATAAAATAATGACTAAGCTTAAAAGCTTTACCCAAAGTGGTAAGGCGGGGATAAAATACCATGCAAAACAAAAAGCTACTGATGCGGCTGTTCCTGCTCCTTTTTTAATATATCCTATACCACATACAGTAGCTATTGCATTTGGAAGGTTAATCATAGTTCTTCAATAAGTTCCTGGTAATAATCCAATCCAAGATGAGTAATTAAATCTTCACCCATCATGTGTCTTAATGTATTTTGAAGTTTCATTAATTGTTTAAAAATATCATGTTCCGGTGGCAGTCCAGGTAAAGTTTGAGGTGACTTTAAATAAAATGAAAGCCATTCCTGAATACCACTCATACCTGCCCGTTTAGCTAAATCCATAAATAAAGCAAGGTCTAACACGATAGGGGCTGCTAAGATTGAATCGCGGCATAAAAAATTTATTTTGATCTGCATTGGATAGCCCAACCAACCAAAAATGTCAATATTATCCCAGCTTTCTTTACTATCGCCGCGGGGTGGATAATAATTAATCCGAACCTTATGGTACATGTCTCCATATAAAACAGGATTTGATTCCGGTTGGAAAATCTGATCTAAAACACTCAATTTTGAAACTTCCTTTGTTTTAAAATTTTCTGGCGCATCCAGAACTTTTCCATCTCTGTTCCCGAGTATGTTCGTGGAAAACCAACCGCTTACTCCTAATGCCCTTGCCTGCAAACCAGGAGCAAGAATTGTTTTCATGAGTGTTTGTCCTGTTTTAAAATCTTTACCCGCTATCGGGGTATTGGTTTCTTTTGCTAATTCCATCAAAGCCGGAATATCAACTGTTAAATTAGGAGCTCCATTTGCAAATGGTATTCCTAATTTTAAAGCTGCATAAGCATATATCATACTTGGGGCAATAGCTTCATCATTATTTTTCAGGCCTATTTCAAATAACTCCAGGCTCTGATGAACAGCAGAAGTCTCAATATATTTTTCTGTTGAAGCACACCAAACCATAACAATCCTGCTGCAATTATTGGTTTTTTTAAAATCCCTGATATCATCCATTAACAATTGAGCCAAGTGGAATTTACTCGCAGCTTGTTTTATATTATTCCCATCAAGGTTTTTTACGTACTCTTTATCAAAAACAGCAGGCATTGGTTTTATTTGCTCCAATTCGGATTTAAGTTGCTGCAATTGATTTATTTCTAAAACCTTTGCTGTCATTGCAGCTTCATAAACGTTGTCTTCATAAATATCCCAACCACCAAATACAATGTCGGCCAGATTTGCTAACGGAACAAAATCCTTTATTTTGGGGAAACGGTTTTCTATACGTTTTCCCAGGCGTATGTTACTCATTTGCGTTAGTGAGCCAATAGGCTCAGCCATCCCTTTTCTTACAGCTTCTACACCTGCAATAACAGTAGTAGCAACGGCTCCCAGACCAGGCATTAGGATACCTAATTTCCCTTCTGCTGGTAATACTTGTTCTTTCATTTTTATTAATTTAATATTATGTGTAAATTGCTTTATAGCCATTTATTCTGCCTGTACCAATCCACACTTTCTTTCAGGCCTTTATC
This sequence comes from uncultured Chitinophaga sp., assembly GCA_964641575.1. Classification (GTDB taxonomy): domain Bacteria; phylum Bacteroidota; class Bacteroidia; order Chitinophagales; family Chitinophagaceae; genus JJ008. Next base: position 29,216 of record CAZXMP010000009.1, read on the forward strand.
CAGATCATACTTTGGCACAAAGCCTAATTCATTTTTTGCCTTTTTTATATCGCATGCCCAATTACTAGCCAAGAGTTCATTTAACTTTTCTCTATTTAAAACAGAAGTCTTATTAAACATTCTCATAGAATATTCCAAAATAAATGCAGTTATTTCAACTACATTTTTTGACAAATGAAACTTTATTGTTTTTTGGTTCAGATATTGCTTTAAATAAATAGCAAGGTCATATCGGGTATAATTATTGCCATCAGCAATATTATAAACTCCTTTCCGGTTGCTAAATAAGGCTGAGATGGCAAGATTCGCTACATCCTTTACATAAATAAAACTCAATTGTTGATTTTGTTTACCTAAATAAATTTCAATACCTCTTTTTATGGCTTTAAACATTATAAAAATGTCTTTATCCCGTGGTCCATATACAGCAGTGGGCCGTAAGATTATTAAAGGCAAAGTCAATTGTTGAAGCATACCTTCAGCCAATAATTTACTTTTCCCATAAGATGTTACCGGGTTTTCCGGCGTTAGTTCATTTATGCTGTTAGCATATTTATCTATTGGCCCAACAGCCGCAAGACTACTAATAAAAATAAATTTTTTTATACTTGCCTGGGATGTTTGTGCGGCCTTACCCAAGGTTAATGAATATTGCGCATTTACCATGTTATATTCCTCTTCATTCTTACCTTTAGTAAGACCTGCTGCATGAATTATATAATCATATTGCCCAGCAATAATTTCATTTCGTAATTTGAATAAATTGGTAAAATCAGGATATGCAAAAGTAATAGGCAAGTTTTTAAGGTGATCTATATTGCTGCCTATCCTGACAGCCGCATATACATCTAAATTATTCGCCAGGGCTGCTTCAATTAAATGAAAGCCCAGAAAACCGCTGGCACCTGTTATTAAGACTTTTTCTTTCATATTGCCTTTTCGTAAAGCCGGTATTTTTTATATATCCGTCCATTAATACTTTGAATACCCTTATTCATCAGGTAATTATTTTCAAGTACCCATGAAGCCTCACCGCCCACCATATTTTTTTCGGCAGCACTTTTTATGATGGATGCGTAAAAACAAGCTTCTATTCCCAACTTCTTATAGCCATCAATGACGCCTAATGCCAAAACCCTTACTTGATTTATTTTTTTCTTACCGAATAACAATTTGAAAATACCTGTCAGAAGCAACCTGCCTCTCTTGATTTTTTTTAAAACCTGGTTTATATCTGGTATAGCCAGGGCGAAACCAACAATCTTAGAATCATGTTCAGCGATAAGACAAAACGTTGGATCAAGTATTAATTTTAGATCTTTGGCTAAATATTTAAATTCTTTGTCTGTCATAGGCACAAAGCCCATATTTTTATCCCAGGCTGCATTATATACTTCTCTAAGTTTTATCGCTTCGTTCCCAAAATCCTTCAGGTTGATCTGCCGGATAATTATGTTTTTCCGGGAAAGCCTTTTTAGCAAGGCCTCCTGTAATTGCAAAGACCTTGTATTTACTTTTTTTGTATCTAAGTAGTAAGCCAACAGGTCGGTTTTTTTTATAAAGCCAATGGATTCCAGTAATTCACTGTAATATGGCTTATTATACGTCATCATAGCTACCGGTGGCATCTCAAATCCCTCTACAAGTATTCCACACGGATCATTGGTGGAAGGATTAACTGGTCCGATAATATTTGTTACACCTTTAGATTTTAACCAGGTTATAGCTGCATCAAATAATTTTGAAACAATTTCAGAATCATCCACACAATCAAAAAACCCAAAAAAACCGTGTTTAGTATTATTAATTTGATTGTGATTTTTATTTAATATTGCAGCAATCCTACCCATTATATTAAGGTTCTCATAAACCAAGAACAATTGGATTTCAGAATGTTCATGAAAAGGATGTTTGCCGGGGGTTAATATATCCCTTTGCGCAATGAAAAGTTCAGGGACATAATGTTCATCATTTTTATAATGAGTATGGGGGAAATCAATAAACTTACGTAGCAGGCTTTTTTTTGTTACAGGTACAATATAGGTCATGCTCTTTCGGTTTGGAAAATCTTCAAATCTAGTTGACCGGCTATTTTTATTATTTTATCTATAGCAAAATCTATCTGTTCAATGGAATGTGTAGCCATTAAAGAAAAACGGATCAGCGAATTCTCATTTTTTACGGCAGGTGAAACAACAGGGTTCACAAAAACCCCTTCATTCATGAGTTTTTTTGCCATCAAAAATGTTTTTTCATTGTCTCTTATATAAATTGGAATGATGGGGGTTTCAGTAAGGCCAATGTCAAAGCCATCGTTTTTAAAGCGATTGATAGCATATTGTGTATTCTCCCAAAGCCTTTCTATCAGGCCAGTATTTTCGTTTAGGATTTTTATTGCTGCTAACGCACTTGCTGCAGAAGCAGGGGATATGCTTGCACTAAACATAAGTGTTCTTGCATGATGTTTCAGGTATTCAATAACATTTTTGTCAGCAGCAACAAAGCCCCCAATAGAAGCCAACGATTTACTAAAAGTGCCCATTATTAAATCAACTTCGTTGGTTACATTAAAATAGGCCGCGGTTCCCCGGCCTTGGGGTCCAAGCACTCCTAAAGAGTGAGCATCATCTATAAATACTGCGGCATTGTATTTATTTGCTAATTGGGTTATTTGTGGAAGTAATGCTATATCACCCTCCATGCTAAAAACCCCATCAGTGGCAATTAATTTAAATGATTCTATTGGAACGTTGCGAAGTAATTTTTCAAGACTGGAAATGTCTGAATGATCATATTTGAAAGTTTTGGCAAAGGATAACCGGGCTCCGTCTATTATGCAAGCATGATTGTGCTCGTCCAGAAACAGGTAATCGCCACGGCCGCCTAATGCTGAAATGACACCCAGGTTTACCTGGTAGCCGGTGCTAAATACAAGAGCTGCTTCTTTCCCAACAAAATCTGCCAGTGATTCTTCCAATTCAAGATGCAGATCCAGTGTTCCGTTGAGAAACCTTGATCCGGCACAACCACTACCATATTTATCTATCGCCTTTTTGGCACATTCTTTAATATAAGCGTGGTTTGTAAGCCCAAGATAACTGTTTGAGCCAAACATAAGAGCCTTCTTACCACTAATGATCACTTCTGTATCCTGGTCAGATTCAAGTGGCCTGAAGAAAGGATATAAACCAGCAGCTTTTAGTTTTTCTACAATTGTAAAGGAGTTTACTTTTTTACTTAATGCCTTATTGTTCATTTTTTCAGCTTTATAAATGTTGCAAATGGAAGCCCCAACTTATTTATACCAACTCATTATTGATTGCATTTTGCCTGAATTTTTAATATTGCAGATATGCATTTTTCCTGCTCATCCTTTGTAATTCCGTCATTAAGCTGTGTATCCAGTTCTAAAAAAATTTCGTGCATTTTTTTTATTATTTCCCAACCTTTTTCTGTTAATTCTATTACGTTCTTTCTTCTGTCGTTTAACATGGCCACTCTTTTTAAGAATTTCTTTTCTTCAAGAATATCAATTATCCGTAATACGGCAGATTTGGTTTTATTAATCAATTCAGCAATATCCTGTTGGATCATTTTTTTTTCACTGTTTTTGGAGATAAAATATAAGACCCCCATTTGCTCAAAAGTTATTTCTGAATTTAGAGTAGCAAATCCATTATTAATATTTTTCAAAAGCATTTTACCTGTATAAATAATCATAAAGCCCAGTGTATTGGGCATTTCATTACAATTCATAGCTGAACAGTTGATGAGTGAACTATTGTAAAATTAGTATTAAATGTTAAGAAAAAAATATTTTTTTCTTAGCATTTAGAATACAAGAAAAATTTATTAATTAGACTATTGGAATGAAAAACCCACGCAAATTGACCCACTGTAAAATGAGATAAACAATCAAATGTTTTTGTAGGATAATAAGCGGAAGTTTTCACAAAAAAAACCGATATCACCTATGTCCAACAAACACATTGATATGTATAAAACAGAATTATTAAGATTGTATGCGTCACAGGCAGAGCCAGCAAGTTTATCAGCAACAGCAGCAGTATTGCACGTAATACGCTTAAAAAATATCTCCTGCAATTTGTTTCATTAAGGTTGACGATGATATATTGAAGCGATGAGTGATGCCGGACTGGCAAGCGCATTTTTGATTGAAAAGCCTAAAACAGAGAATCATCGCATTATGGATCTGGAATTATTACTGCCGGCCCTTGCTGAAAGACTAAAGAAAAGGGGCGTTACCAAAAGAATAGAGCAATATTGGAAAAAACTTACGTTAATTTATTTCATTATTCTTTTCCTGTGGTATAACCCCCATTTCCGCAATTCTTCAATCACTTTTTCTAAGGACCGCCCGTAAGGAGTAATGCTGTATTCAACGGTAACAGGAATAGTATCATAAACAGTACGCTTAACCAAATCATTTGCTTCTAATTCTTTTAACTCTTTAGAAAGCATCTTTGCGGCAATGCCGTCAATTTCTCCCTGCAACTCTTTAAACCTGTAATTCTTCATAGATAAAGCCAGTAGTATAATAATTTTCCATTTCCCGCTCAATACATTCAGGGCATCACGCAATGGCAGCATATATTGGGTGCATTCTTCTTTATTAACCTGTTGCTTTTGTACTCTTACCATAGTAATGAATATAAGGTGATTATGATGCAGGCCGGTTTCCTAAAGTAAACCGGTTACAAAAGTAAACCATTTTAGATTTAGCTTTGTTTATTAAAAAAATATATTATGATTTTAGTTACAGGAGCAAATGGACATTTAGGTTCATCCACTATCGGGTTTTTATTGAAAAAAAATCCAGAAACCGCCATCAGGGCACTTGTTCGCAGCGAAGAAAAAGGGGTTGCTCTTAAAGCCAAAGGAGTAGATATTGCTATTGGAGATTACTTTAACTATGATTCGCTGCTGATGGCCATGCAAGGGGTTAACACGCTTTTATTTGTTTCTGCCAGTTCTGTAACCGGGCGCTATCAACAGCACGAAAATGTAATAAAAGCTGCCAAAGCAAGTGGAATAAAGCATATCGTTTATACCAGTATTTTAAAATCCTCACCTGAATCAAAATTCACGTCTGGTATTGATCATGTAAAAACAGAAGCGGATATTAAAGCATCAGGTATTGCATATACAATCATGGGCAATACCTATTATTGCGATTTTTTACCGATGCTGCTTGGTAATTTCAGGGAAACCGGCACCATATATTACAGTGCAGGAAACGCAAAAATAAATTTTGCTTCAAGAAACGATATGGCAGAAGCCAATGCTGTGGTACTTTCCAATCCATCTGCCCACCGAAACAAGGTTTATTATATTACAGCATCAGCGGCATATACATTTAAAGATATTGCAGCTATGCTTTCAGATATAACCGGGCAACCGGTTGGTTATATTGATATTTCTCCTGAAGATTTAAAAAAAGGTATGCTGCAACACGGCTTGCCGGAAGATGTTGCCGAAATGATGACGAGTATTGCCGCTTCAATGAAGGCCGGCGAATTTGATTATGCTGACGACACTTTAGAAACATTAATTGGACACAAACCGCTTGATTTAAGAGATTTCCTTACGGCTGTTTACTCATAATTTCCAATAACTATTTTGCATTAATAATTTTTATACACATTAAAAAACTAAACCATGAACTTAAAAGAAAAGATTGAAGACCTTAACGGCATGATCCTTACCGGTAATCAGATGGAGGCATTTGACAAGTATTATCATGAAGAGGTAGTAATGCAGGAAAACTCCAACCCTCCCACGGTAGGTAAGGCCGCTAACCGTGAAAGAGAAATTCAAGCTATGCAGAAGGTTGCGGCTTTTCATGGCGCCCAGGTAAAGGCAGTTGCAATTGGTGACAATGTAACTATGGTGGAATGGGAAATGGAAGTTACTTATGAAGGAGCCCCCCGGATGAAAATTTGCCAGGTAGCGGTGCAAAGGTGGAAGGATGGGTTGATTATTAACGAACGATTTTATTATTCTATGAACTAAGTGAAATGGAAGATAAATACATCCCTGGCGTATGTAACATGGGGCGTGAAGAAATAAAAAGGCGAAAGAAAGGAGGATGGACAGGATTAATTTTAACCCTTGTTACCATTTTTCTTCTTTTGTGGCTGGATGCATCCAAATGGTGGCGCTTGGTTGTTTTTATTCCGGCTGTAATGGGGGCAACCGGATTCATCCAGGCATACAATAAATTCTGTGTTTATTTCGGGTTTGGGCACTTGTTCAATTTTGGAGATGTGGGCAAAGCAGACAGCATTGAGCAGAAAGAATTCAGGACAAAGGACAGAGCAAGAGCATGGCAATTACTGGCCTATGCTTTCGGCGCAGGATTGGCTATTACAGTAATCGTTTATTTTCTGCTTTGATCTTAGCACTTATAATGGTCATGAACAAAAGATCATTTTGTCTCATAATTATATTGTGGCATTCTTTCATTTTATAAATTAAGGCCAATTGTAACTACTAAAAACTAAATCAACTATGTTATCAAAAAACAGAAAATTTGCAGGATGGGTGAGTGCAGGTATAATTACCGTATTGCTTTTATTCAGTGCCTATGGAAAATTTATGATGCCCGAAATGGCTGTTAATTTTGAAAAATGGGGGCTTGGAAATTGGCGTAATGTTATTGCCTGTGGTGAAATTATTGCTACACTTCTTTTCTTATTTCCACGTACAAATATATTCGGGGTGCTTTTACTAAGTGCACTCATGGGCGGGGCTATAGCAATACACATGTCGCATGGTGAGCCTTTTATTATCCAATCGGCAATATTGGTTTTAGTTTGGGTTACGGGATTTATAAGAAATCCTTTATTGCTTTCTAAGATAAATTAGAATGGGCTTGCTTAAGTTTTATGAAAGAGAAAGAACAAAATAACAATTTTCAGTTGCTGAAACATGCAATTGAAAATTTAATGCCCGCCAATAAAATACTCGGCCTGAAGATTGTTGATATGGAGGAGGGATATGTTTCTATTCATGTTCCCTTCAAAGAAGAGTTTATAGGTGATTTTATACAGGGCAGATGGCATGGAGGTATCCTCGCTGCCATTGCCGATACCGCAGGAGGAATAGCCGGAGCAACAACATTACATTCTGAAAAAGACAGGCTGAATACAGTTGATATGCGGTTAGATTATTTACATGCTGCCGTTAAAGCTGATATACATGCAAAAGCAAGAATAATAAAAAACGGCAAGACGATTATTAAAGCGGACGTAGAATTATTTCAAAATGAAAAAGAAGAACCAGTAGCTCTTGCAAGATGTGTTTATAGTGTGCAGAGAAATGAAATATAAGTATTTCAAAGCAGGTAATCAGCAATTGTATGAAACGCAAAGATTTTTTAAAAATATTAGCGTTAACCCCATTAGCCACACAAACAATGAAATTACAGGCATTATCAAATATTAGTTCTTCGTTCGCATCAACAAATAGAATGCCGGTGTTGTTTACTTCGCATGGCAACCCGATGGATATTCCACTAGGGCTAAATGCTAATCCATTTTTAACTTCATTGGCACAGGTGGGTGAAAAAGTGAGGAAAGAAAATGAAATAAAAGCCATATTGGTAATTTCGGCTCATTGGTGTACCAAAGGCACGTTGGTAAACGTGACTGCTGCACCCGAAACTATTTATGATTATTACGGCTTTCCGCCGGAATATTATACTCAAAAATATCCTGCACCAGGTTCACCCGAAACCGCAAAAGAAGTAAGTAAACTCATTCCAACAGTTCAGCCAACAACCGAATGGGGGTTAGACCACGGCGCATGGCCCATGCTGAAACACATGTTTCCAAAGGCAGATGTGCCGGTATTTGAAATGAGTATTGATTATTACCAATCGGCACAATATCATTTTGATTTAGCAAAACAATTAAAACCTTTGCGTGAAAAAGGTGTTTTGATTATTGGTAGTGGGGCTGTCGTGCATAATTTGCAGGAAGCAGGCAAACGATTTTTCAAGGGCAATATGACACCATATGGTTGGGATATTGAATTTGACATATGGATAAAAGAACAATTAGATAAGCGGGATATTCAAAGTATAGTGCATTACGAGAAACAAAAGTTAGGTATGATGGCTGCTCCTACTCCCGATCATTATGTGCCTTTGATATACAGTTTAGCGATGATGGATGAGAACGAAAATATTGAACATACTTTTGAAGAAATGTTACCAGCATTTAGCAACAGAAGTTTTAGAATTGGATGATCTTTAATTACAAAAATGATATGGGCGAAGTAATGTTTGAATTACCGGTAAGAGAAGGCGAAAGGCCAATTACAACGCCATCAAATCCGCATATACAACTGAACCAACAGCCAGTTGATAGAAAAATTATAGATGATTTAATGCTATGGGCCTTTACTGATTTATCAAATATCTCTAAAGAACCAAGCAGAATTTCTTTGCCCGGAGCACAGGCAATGTGCCTTGCAGAAGATAAAATGTGCAGCCATTGCAACGCCTTTATGGTCGGTAATGAATTTGCTCATTTTCATCCTGTGCCAGATGGCAGCATGCACTTGGGATTACCACTTGTTGATGCAAAATATGTTATTGGCAAAGGATGGGGCGAATTGCACCCTGTTGCCAAAATGGGTTATTTACCAACAAATTTTATTATGCTGTATGCCCCAAGAAATGATGAAGAGATTTTGGTTGCCAAAAAAATTATCTACCGTTCTTATCAATTTGCCAGGGGAGAAATAAAAGATGAGTAAACTATCTTCGTCTTTATAAAATGATTTTGTATGCAAAATATTTTAATTGCTACCTTAACAGGTGACGGGAAGGATAAAATTATTGAAAAGGGAATGCGGCTTGCCGAAATAATTTCAGGGCAAATAATTTTGCTTACCGTAATAGACAATAAGCTTAATTTTATAATGCCTGAATTAATAATTGAGGCAACATCACATTGGGAAGAGGATTTGGAATGTGTAAAAAATGAACATAACAAAATAAAAGAACAGTTTGATAAAATTCAAATTGAAACAATTGCAGTTTTGGGCAACCCCGGCAGTGAAATAATTAAACAAGCTATGGAAAATGAGGCGTCAGTTATTGTTATGGGGACACATGGCAGAACTGGTATTTTACATATTGTAATGGGCAGTACGGCTGAATATGTTATACGCCATTCAACTATTCCTGTATTGGTTATACCCATGAACAAGTATTTACATTAGGCAAATTTGGTGCACAACCCTTATTAATTAAAATAACGAAATTATGAATCTAAAAGTAAGAATTGAAACATTTAACCTATTGCTTTTTCGAAGTAATCGATGAGGTTTTTAGTTTTCCAAAATAAGTGATCAACTCTTTTGCACTTGGTGTGTGTGTATTATAAGTACACTTAAGGGTAAGCGCTAATTTTAAAATTCACTGAAAGAGGGTCATTTTGGGATTTTCTGTAAATTTATTGTCCAAATAATATAATATGGGATATACCGAACTTGACCACCTAAGAGATAAATCCCTGCTGTAACTGCGATGTATGAGAAGCTAATTAAGGAGCTTTATAAATTCGGGGCGTTAAAAATAGAACCAAAGAAAACCAGCATCCATTTAGGCAATAGATTTGGCTTTGCTGGGGTTTATACTAGAAAAGATTACATAAATCTTGAAGTCCACCTGAACCATAAATTAATAAGCAAAAGAGTGTCTAAAGTTGAACAGGCGTCTGCACACCGCTTTCACCATACAGTGAAACTAAGTTCGGTAAAGGATATTGATAAAGAATTGCTGGGATGGCTTAAAGAAGCCTATGAATTGAAGGCTTGAGTCTAGGTGACTTTCTTTAAGCCTTGCTATACCAAATTTTAACCGCTACAAATTATCACCTTTCGGTTTGTTGGATTTTTATTTCCAATTGATTCAGGATTTCGCTTGCAGCCGCCAGCGATAAAGCTTCGAAAAATGCCCTGGCTGAATCAATTCCCTTTAGCATTTCTGCCCGCTCCTTTGGCGAGAGTTTGGAGCATTTGTAGAGTCGGGAAAGATTCTGCTTCAGTTTGTCCTTGTCAGCGCCATAAAGACCATTTAATAGTTCTGCAGACTTGTCGTTGCTTGGAACAAGGGGTGTCTTGGAGGCCTTAGAAAAGACGTAAAAGATAATGGTTAGAGCAGGAATCGAGTATTGCGACCGCTTACATTTTCGTGTTTCTTCCTTCTGCAATTTTAAGACTTCCTGTTCGGCAATAATGGTATCTAATTTGGGTAAAAAGTCGGAATAATACAACGGGCCGTAATGAAACAAGACCAAGGTGAATAAACTCCCAATACCACCACAAAAAACGGAAGGCAGGAATCCATTCCAGTTTTGAATGAACGGCAATATCATCGCGGCTGCAAGCCCAAGGATAATAAAATAATGATGAAGGACAATACGTAACCAAAAATTTGAAATGATCTTTTTACGCGTTGCAGAAAAATTCCAATGGGGAAATATTTTTTGATAATTGTTGTGAATAGTGGCAAACTGGTTGCTTATCACATTTACCTGTAGGGGCAAGTCAAATAAGATAAATGACTTTATCATTTTCACACCATCTTTCATACACAAAGTCTTTCCATAAAATTACTTAATCAGTTCGTTCTTTATTACTGAAGTAGTGCTGTATTTATGTGAATGAATTGAGAAATAGTAGGATTTATGGGACGATTACGAGTGTTGTCAAAAATTGTACTTTTGTAAGGATAGTCGGTGCAGGGGTAAAGAGAGATAAGAAGTGGAGATGAAAACGTTCTTTAATAGAGTAAAAAATAGAGTAAAAAACGAAGGTCGCTGAAAATCAGCGACCTAAGCTTCAAACTGTGATCCCGCTGGGACTCGAACCCAGGGCCCTCCCGATTAATATCGGGATGCTCCACCCATCGCAATCAGTTCCACTATATATTTTCTCGACTTCATTTTCTTAATTTGGCTTTCTCTTTTTTTAGCTTCCTGCAAAGTTTCAAATTCTTCTTTGTACGCTATTATCCACGGAACTCCTGTACTGGTAAATTTAGAGTGACCAATACTATGCTCATACAATCGCCTTTCCAGATCAATACATACACCTACATAATATTTATCGAGCTTTTCAGAATATAAAATATACATATAAGGCATAAAAAAACCCCTGAAATTAATCAGGGGCTCCAGTGATTCCGCTGGGACTCGAACCCAGGGCCCATACATTAAAAGTGTATTGCTCTACCAACTGAGCTACGAAATCAACCTTTCCCGTTTTGGGAGTGCAAAAATACATGCTAAGCTCTATCATACCAAAACTTTTTCAAACAGTTATTAACAGCATTTCCTGATATTTTCCTGACCTTATGGCTTGCAAACCATTTACCTAAGTTTTCTACTTGTTCATTTTAGAGTAGGTTTGTGGTTAATAATAAAAATTCATGTCAGCCTATTTCAAAGATAAAGTAGTAGTAGTAACAGGAGGCACCGATGGCATCGGGAAAGCACTTGTTGAAGCATTGATAAATGAAGGTGCTAAAGTGGCCACCTGCGGCCGTAATCATGATAAACTCTACATGTTGCAATCTGCATTCCCATCTGCCTATCTGCATACAATGGTTGCTGATGTAAGCAGCGAAAATGATTGCCGCCGTTTTATGGAAACTACCATCAAAAATTTTGGCGGGATAGATGTTCTGATTAATAATGCTGGCGTATCCATGCGGGCATTGCTAAAAGAGGCAGACACCGAGGTAATTCGCAAGGTGATGGATATTAATTTTTATGGTACGGTGTACTGTACTAAATATGCATTAAACTCTATCATTGAAAGAAAAGGAACTATTGTTGGCGTATCCTCGATCGCCGGATATAGAGGTTTGCCTGGAAGAAGCGGATACTCTGCCAGCAAATTTGCAGTGCAGGGTTGGTTGGAAGCTATCAAAACTGAATTAATGGCTGATGGAGTACATGTAATGTGGGTATGTCCTGGTTTTACCACTTCAAACATCCGCAGTGCGGCATTAAATAAAGATGCTACTTCGCATGGCGAAACACCGATGGATGAAAGTAAAATGATGTCAGCAGAAGAATGTGCAGCACATATTTTAAAAGCAGTTCGAAAAAAGAAAAGAACGTTGGTGCTTACATTTACCGGTAAACGAACCGTCTTCATGCAAAAATTCTTTCCGAAGTTGGCCGATAAACTGGCTTACAAATTTTTCTTTAAGGATGGCAAGCTCGTTAAGTAAAACTGTTTCGGGTTTAGTGTTTCGGGTTCTTAAATCTAAAAGATACTGAGATGGCAACAATTACGAAATTTGAAGAGCTGGAGATATGGCAATTGGCGAGAGAACTTACTAATGAAATATTTGAGATGTATACTTCATCTGAAAACTTTGCAAGAGATTTTAAGCTTAGAGACCAGATAAATGGCTCAAGTGGTTCTGTTATGGATAATATTGCAGAAGGCTTTGAAAGAGGTGGCAGAAATGAGTTTATAAATTTCCTTACTTTTTCAAAAGGTTCTGCGGGTGAAGTCAAGTCACAACTATTCCGTGCTATGGATAGAAAATATATTACCCAAGAACAATTTGACCGTTTGTATGAGAAAGCCGATATTATAGGAAAGAAAATCGGTTCTTTTATTAACTATCTTAACAAAACTGAACACAAAGGAAATAAGTTTAAAAATAGGAAACCCTAACCCGAAACACTAAACCCGAAACCGAATAACTGTTTTGCCTTTACTAACCCTTACATCTGATATAGGAAGCCCCGATTACCTGGTGGGTGCAGTAAAAGCACAGCTATTACAATTAAATCCAGAGTTTCAGATTGTTGATATTTCCCATAACATTCCACCATTCAATTATCCACAGGCAGCTTATGTATGCCAGAGTGCCATTAAAAATTTTCCCGACTATTCATATCACCTGATACTGGTTAATCTCTTCGAAAAAAAACCTGAGCAATTACTACTGGCTTTTCACAAAAACCAATACCTTATTTGTGCAGACAATGGATTGCTTACAATGATATTGGAGGAAACTCCTGAAATTGTAATTGGCATCCCTCTTGAGAAAACTGCTAGTAAGAACACCATTTATCTTACCACTGTAATGGGAAGAGTAGTAAATCAATTAGTGAATGGCGAATCCATTCAAAATATAGGCTCTTCGGAGGTAAAGTATGTGGAGAAAAGACATTTGCGTCCACTGCTTGACACAAACTCAATGGAAGGGCAGATCATTTTCATAGATAGTTTTGAAAATGTAATTGTAAATATAACCCGTGAGCAATTTGAAGAACAACGCAAAGGCCGCAGCTTCCGCATTGTCTTTAAACGGGATGAAATGATCGACCGTATCAGCGAAAGTTATGCAGACGTAATCGAAGGTGAAAAATTAGCCTTGTTCAATAGTGCCGGCTATCTCGAAATTGCCATCAATAAAGGAAATGCCGCCGGGCTTTTTGGCTTAAAAGGATTTTCCGAAAAACTCCGACAAGGGCAACTTTCCTACCAAACGGTTAAGGTTTATTTTGAATAATTTGACCGGCCTTTCTGCCTCTACGATTAAATTCCTAAATATAGACCGGTGGAACTGAAATCTACCTCTGAAACCCTATTTTTGCTTTCCTTCAATTCTTGGGTAAATAACACTTATTTACCTGTTCATACAAGATTGCAAAGGAATTAAAACCAATAGTTTAGTTTATGAACTTCAGAAAAGTCAATAACATCACAGGTTGGGCAGTTTTCTTCATTGCCCTGATAGTTTATTTCGTAACCCGTGAAGCCAGAGGCAGCTTATGGGATACCGGCGAATTTATCGCCAGTGCTAAAGGGGTTCAGCTACCCCATCCTCCCGGTGCACCGTTGTTTGTATTACTCGGTCGTTTTTTTATCATCTTGTTTGGCGATAATGGAAACACTGCCGCCAGTGCGGTGAACTTTATGAGTGCATTAGCCAGCGCTGCTACTATTTTATTTCTTTTCTGGAGTGTAACTCACTTTGCCCGTAAAATGTTTGTAGGTGTAGGCGAAGAATTAAACGCATCACAAACTTTTACTACCATGGCAGCCGGAGCCGTTGGTGCATTAGCTTATACATTTAGTGATTCTTTCTGGTACAGTGCGGTGGAAGGAGAGGTATATGCATTGTCTTCTTTCTTTACGGCTTTAGTATTCTGGATCATGTTGAAATGGGAACATGCAGATGAAAAAGCAGGCAATGATCAATTTGCAAAAGCAAGAAGCGATCGTTGGATTGTATTGTTCTTCTTCATGATGGGTCTTTCAATTGGTGTTCACTTATTGAACCTATTGTGTATTCCTGCTGTAGGAATGATTTACTATTATCGTCGTTATACTGTTACTACCAAAGGTGCAATTATTGCATTCCTTATAACTTGTCTTATTACTGGAATTGTACAGGTAGGTATCATTCAATATTCAATGAAGGCTGCCGGGCAGTTTGATGTATTCTTTGTAAACTCCTTAGGAATGCCATTCTTCTCTGGCTTTGCTATTTACTTTATAGCCTTGGCGGCATTAACAATATGGGCATTACGTTTCAAAGAAAATAAGGTATCGCATATTACTTTGATCATATGGTTTGCATTATTTCTGTTTTTATCAGCCCTTCCATTTATTATTCAGCCAGGATCTGGTGTTAATATAGGAAAGCTTTTATTAGTATTAGCAGCAGCGGGTGCTATTGGCTATTTCTTAAAAGCATCTGCATTAAAAATTGTAAAGCTTTCTCTCTGGTGCTATGTATTTATCATGCTCGGATATTTCGTGTATTTCACTGCCTTAATAAGAGCTAATGCCAACCCGGCTATTGATATGAACAATGTTGACAATCCCATCAACCTTGTTTACTACCTGAGCCGTGAGCAGTATGGAACACAACCATTACTAACCGGTCCGCATTTTTCTGCTGATTATAAATACGGTAGTGATGGGAATGTTGAGTTTGAAGATGGCGATATGAAGTATGTAAAGGGAAAAGATAAGTACATCCCTATCGGAAAAGCAAGAGAACCATTATACGAAAGTGACGATATACAATTATTCCCCCGTGTGTGGGACTCCAGTAACGACCAGTATCATGCAGATTTTTATGCTGATTGGCTGAACTTAGGGAAGGAGCCAAGTCCTGTTACAGGAAGGGAGAGATATACTCCGCCGACCTTTGGCGATAATTTAAATTGGTTCTTTACTTACCAATTAGGCCATATGTACTGGCGATATTTTATGTGGAATTTTGCCGGTAAACAAAATGATGTACAAGGTCTAGGAAATACAAGAGATGGAAACTGGATAAGCGGCTTTTCTTTCATTGACAATAAACGCCTTGGCGACCAGGATAAATTACCTGATTCTTTAAAAGAAAATCAGGCGAACAACAAACTATACTTATTGCCATTTATATTAGGTATAATAGGTTGTGTATATCAATTTATCAGAAATAAAAAAGACTGGGTAGTTAACTTCCTGTTGTTCTTTATGACAGGTATTGCCGTTGTTCTTTATCTAAACCAGCCGGGTAATCAACCTCGTGAAAGGGACTATGCTTATGTAGGATCTTTCTATGCGTTTGCTATTTGGATTGGTCTTGCGGTAGTGGCTTTTGTAAAAATGGCCCGTGAAAAAGCAGATAAAATCACATTCCAAAACACCATTTTGTTTGGAAGTGTTCTAACATTCTTTATTGCATTAATGAGTGGTGCCAGCAATGGGCCTGGTGACAACCTTATGAGTGCTATTTTTATTACTGTTATTTATGCCGCCGTTGTTGCTGCCATTACTTTCCTTGTCAGGGCTGTATCGTCTGACGGAAAAAATGACAGAATACTCAATCTATCCACCACTATTATTTGTTTGGTAGTTCCATTATTAATGGCCCAACAAGAGTGGGATGATCATGATCGTAGCGGAAAAACAACTGCACCAGATTTGGCAAGAGATTATCTGGAAAGTTGTGCACCCAATGCCATCATTTTTACTTTTGGTGATAATGATACTTACCCATTATGGTATGCCCAGGAAGTGGAAGGTGTTCGTCCGGATATCCGGGTAATCAATAACAGCTTATTGGGAATTGATTGGTATATCAACCAGCTAAGAACAAAAGTGAATGATGCTGATTCTATCGATGTGCTTTGGTCGCCAGAACAAATTGAAGGACATAACAGGGAGTTTTTACGCTACCGAGCACAAGGCGATCCCAATGAATACTATGATCTATATGATGTAATGAAAAATGTATTAGGCAAACCAAATATTGATCCTGATACAAAAAGGGATGTAGGCTTTGGTAGTTTCCCGGTTTCAAAATTCAGAGTGCCTGTGGATATAAACTTAGTACGTAAAAACGGAACGGTAAATGCGACTGACAGTGTGCTTTCTGAATTACGATTTGAAATTCCGAAGAATAAATTAGATGGCGGGCTTGTAAGAAGTGATTTCATGATACTAAATATCATTGCATCGAATGCATGGAAACGTCCAATTTATTTTACCTCACCGATGGGTGAATTAGGATTTGGCCAATACCTGCGTAAGGATGGTTTATCTTATCGCTTAATACCCGTCGAAAATAAATATCCGCAACAAAACTGGGTAGTTGATACCCGTTTCCGCCAGGTTGGATTGGGTGGCTCGCAGATAAGAGATAACAATATAGATACCATGTTCAATAACCTGATGACCAAATACAGGTTTGCCGGTGCGGATAAAAAAGGAATGTACTACGACGAAGAGAACCGTCGTCATTTACTAAACATCCGTGCATTGTATGGCGAAGCTGCCGGTAATCTTGCAGATATAGGCCGCCAGGAAGATGCCAAGAAGTTGCTAGATAAGGTTGAGCAAGGAATATTGGCGGAGAATTTCCCTTATGCTATGACAGGCCGTTACAATAGCCATAACCAAACCGGACTCATTTACCTGGAAGCTTGTTATAAAGCTGGAAAAGCTGATCTGGCAGAAAAAGTCAGGTTAGCCCTTCGCAAAGATCTTGAACAACAAAAAGCATATTATACCTATCTCAAAACCAGCAGACCCGAATTGTATGGAGCTTTTGAACGTTCAGAAGATCCGATCAATGAAGCGCTGCTGATGGTGTTGGATGCTATTGAGAAACAATATGCGCCACAGGTACAACCTAAAACAAATATAGAAGGTAATAACCCTAGTATTATTAATACCGCACCGAAAGATTCGGGATCAAAAGCAGATTCGCAACGATAATTTTAAACGCTTGGTGATTTCCCAAAAACCTCCTGCTTAAACAGGAGGTTTTTTTATAAACTTCTTTCCCATTAAGTTGTTATTAAGATGAAACGAAGGCAAGGTATTTGTTGTAAATTGTACATCTGATGAAAGGTTTCCATTTCACAAAATTTGATGCGAACAGCGATGGTAAAAGCAAGTTTCAGCAACTGCTTGACCTTTTTATGCAATTACTAACTTATACAAGTGGTGATGTGGGAGAAGCTATGCAATGGATGAATGAATTAGACAAACAATACAAATTAACCGATGATGAATATGGCATGGGTGATTTTATTGATGAACTAAAAGAAAAAGGATACCTGACAGATAATAATGAACAAGGCGAGATAAGAATAACACCAAAAACAGAACAAGGCATTAGAAGAAGCAGCCTGGAAGAAATATTTGGAAAGCTTAAAAAAACAAAACAAGGTGACCATAAAACCTTCAAACCGGGACAAGGTGATGAAATAAATCCGGAAACGAGACAGTTTCAGTTTGGCGACATGCTGGAGCAAATCGATTTTACAGAGAGTATCCGCAATGCGCAAATTAATCATGGAATAGACAGCTTCCGGATGCAGGAAGAAGATCTAAGTATACGGGAAACAGATTTCAAAGCACAAACATCTACGGTGCTGATGATCGATATTTCTCACTCCATGATCTTGTATGGAGAAGATAGAATTACTCCTGCCAAAAAAGTAGCCATGGCATTAAGTGAACTCATTAAAACAAGATACCCGAAAGACACATTGGATATTGTAGTGTTTGGCAATGATGCCTGGCCGATTGAAGTAAAAGACCTACCCTATTTACAGGTTGGGCCTTATCATACCAATACCGTTGCCGGATTAGAATTAGCCATGGATATTTTGCGCAGAAGAAAAAACCCGAACAAGCAGATATTTATGATTACTGACGGCAAACCAACTTGTTTAAAAATCGGGAAGCGGTATTACAAAAATAGTTTTGGATTAGATAGAAAAGTGGTGAACCGTTGTATCAACCTGGCAGCACAATGTAAAAAATTGAAAATACCGATCACCACTTTTATGATTGCTACAGATCCTTACTTACAAAAATTTGTACAGGAGTTTACAGAGATGAATAATGGGAAAGCTTTTTTTGCATCGTTAGATAAGTTGGGCGCATTTATATTTAAAGACTTTGAATCAGGGAAAAGAAGAACAGTTTATTAAGCAAGTCATGAAATTATTCCTTCTCCTTACAGTTGTAGTTATATCTTGTAATCCAAAAAAAGTTGTTGAAATCGAAACAGGTGTTCCACTGCCTGTAGGAGCAACCAAAATAAGTTCAACTACAGTGGGATTATTGATGAGTTCGGCTAGTATTGGAAATGCAATGAAGATAAAACATAATAAAATCTTTTATGATGTAGTATTAAATAATGAAGAAAAGGTTAGATATGTTTCAACTCATGATAATAGATTCAAAACATCAGATGGAATAAAAATTGGTCAAAGCTATAAACAAATTAAGAAAAAAATGACATCGGAATGGCCTGAGCCGGGATTTGCTTATTGTGGAGTTGGAGGATCAGGCTGGACAGTTGCCTTCACTGATGACAATTTTTTAAAAACAAGAAATATATCTGATACAAGTAAGGTGAAATTTTTCTTTAAAAGAATGAACTAAATTATGAATACCAAAAAAATAAAAACACTCGGCGAACTAAAAGCAAGTGGCTACAAGCCTAGAAGTATTAAAGAAGAAATACGCCAAAACTTAATTTCCAAATTAAAAAAGGACCAACCTACCTTCTCCGGTATTATTGGTTATGAAGACACGGTAATACCTGATGTAGAAAGAGCTTTACTGAGCAAACACAATATTTTGTTTCTTGGATTAAGGGGGCAAGCAAAAACAAGGATGGCGAGGCAAATGATAGAGTTATTGGATGAATACATTCCGGTAATTAGTGGCAGCGAAATAAGTGATGACCCGTTAAATCCGGTTTCCAAATTTTCTGTTGACATAGTTGCAGAAAAAGGAGATGCCACACCAATTGAATGGATACATAGGAGCCAGCGGTATGGAGAAAAGTTAGCCACACCCGACGTGAGTGTAGCTGATCTAATTGGCGATATTGACCCGATAAAAGCGGCGAATTTAAAATTAAGTTTTGCAGATGAACGGGTATTGCATTACGGCATCATTCCAAGAAGTAACCGGGGAATATTTGTGATAAATGAATTACCGGATTTGCAGGCAAGAATACAGGTAGCTTTATTTAATATTCTGGAAGAAGGCGATGTACAGATCCGGGGATTTAAATTAAGATTGCCATTAGATATTTTGTTTGTCTTTACGGCTAATCCTGAAGATTATACTAATCGTGGTTCGATAGTAACTCCGCTGAAAGATAGAATTGAAAGCCAGATTCTTACACACTATCCAAAGTCGCTGGAAAATGCATTGGAAATAACTGAGCAGGAAGCAGAAATAAGCGATGAACAAAATGCAAGAGTAAAAATAAGCGACCTCTTAAAAAGATTGATTGAACAAATTGCTTTTGAAGCAAGAGCCAGTGAATTTGTAGATAAGAAAAGCGGCGTAAGTGCAAGGCTTACAATTTCTGCATTCGAGAATGCGGTGAGCTCGGCAGAAAGAAGAGCAATAATAAACAATGAAAAACAAACACAGGTTTGGATGAGTGACTTGGTTGGCATCATCCCATCTATTACCGGGAAAGTAGAATTGGTGTATGAAGGCGAACAAGAAGGCCCTTACCAGGTAGCCATGAATTTGGTTGACAAAGCAATTCGTACACAGTTTGCGCAATACTTCCCTAATCCAGACACCCTGAAAAAGAGAAGAAATACAGGTAAGCCATCGCAGGAAGAACAGAAAGATGATAATCCTTATCGTCCTATTACCCAATGGTTTGATAAAGGTAATAACCTGAATATTTCATTTAATACTACAGATAAAGACAAGATACTCTTACTTTATAAAGTGGATGGCCTTCATTCATTAGTAAAAAAATACTTCCCTCAATTGAATGAAGAGCAATCTGCACTGATGATGGAATTTGTATTGCATGGCCTTTCTTCCTATTCTCTCATCAGCAAAAAAATATTTGAGAACAAAGTGGAATTTAAAGACCTGATGGGAAGTATGATGAATTTTACAGAAAAGGATTTTGAGTTTGATGAGGAAGCATAAAGATGTACAGCCGTATTGGTTTAAAATTAACGAGGTGCTTTTTTAACATGAATTAAAGCCTTATCCCAATACTCCCTCCGCCCCAAAATTTTACTGGAAAATTTGTTTGTAATAGAGGAGAAATAAATAAACGATAAGTAAATCCCTTCTTTTTTATTGGCTGATGCCTGTATCCTGCCAGCAGATACCAATAAGAAGACATATCATCACTAAAAAAATCTGGTTTGCCTCCAGGCTCTGTTATGCAAAACACTTTTGTTCCAGAAATTAATATTGGAACATATCCTGTACCCAATTCAAGCAGGTGATTTTGCTTTCCCACCAGATAATTCAACCCAACTGGAAGGGCCAACTGAAACCCAGAATTACAACTTTCGCCAAAAATTCCTAATGGTGCACCTCCAACACCAATATTAAACCCTAACCCATTTTCCCTTTTTGCAAATCGGGAGTCCAATTTAATACTGAAGAGACTTGCGGGTCCTAATGCCTCAATTTGAAATTGAGAAGCCTTTTTTGACACAGCAGACTGGGAATAGCCAGTAAAAAAAATGACAGTTAATAGAAATAGCCCTATAAATCTCATGTTCACTTTTACTTTGTTACTTGACAATAACGTTTAAAGTTTCGCTGCGCTAAATAATATTTACTTCTCGTTCTAATATAACTGCAAATTTTTCTTTTACACTCTGTAATATTTCTTCACTAAGATTATAAATCTCCTCTCCCTTTGCATTTCCATAATTTACTAATACTAAAGCCTGCATTGCATGGCAGCCAGCATCGCCTTTTCTATACCCTTTCCAACCACATTGTTCTATTAACCACCCTGCAGCTAACTTCATATTTCCATTCGACAAGCCATATCCAACAATAGAGGGAAACTCCTTTTGAAGAATAGAAAATTGTTCATTACTTACTTCCGGGTTTTTAAAAAAACTTCCTGCATTGCCTATTTCATTCGGATTAGGTAATTTTGAGGAACGAATATTAATTACTGCATCAGAAATAGATTTTATGGAAAGTTCTTTTACTTCCATTTTTTCTAACTCCTGTTCTAGAGCCCCATAACTGGTATTAAAAACTGGCTGTTTTCTTAACCTGAATGTAACGTTCGTAATTACAAATTCATCTTTGTATTTCCTTTTGAATACACTTTCCCGGTAGCCAAAATCACAAGCCTTCAAATCAAATGCATAATTCGTTTTTTCCCTTTTATGAAATGCTTTTAATTCATGAAATACATCTTTTATTTCTACACCATAAGCACCAATGTTCTGCATTGGCGATGCACCTACGCAACCTGGAATTAAAGAAAGGTTTTCTACCCCGGCCCAATTATTTTCTATGCACAATAATACAAACTGGTGCCAGTTTTCACCGGAGCCGGATTGCACATACACAAATTCATCATCCTCATCTATTTTCTTAATTCCCTTAATTTCATTTTTCAGGACAAGCCCATCGAAATCTTTTGTAAACAGGATATTACTACCACCACCTAAAACAAGCAGCGGGAGTTTGGATTCAGCAGTGAGGAAAGCTGAAAGTTCTTCAGTGCTTTTAAAACTGGCAAATTTTCTTGCTTTTGCAGCAATCCCAAAACTGTTATAAGGCTGTAATGAAATATTTTCCTGAATTTGCATGGTGCAAACATCGGAATTTGGCCGGAAACGAAGCAACAATACATGAAGTGGTAAAGATATTAATGCAGTATACTTTTGGAATTGATTATAGGGAGACGAATATACCGAATGCCTATTTACAGCAATAAAAATCTTGAACACAAAAAAAGGGAGGCCTCAATAAATTATTGAGGCCTCCCTTTATCGAGAATATTTTACTTTAATCTTGATTGCAAATCAGAAATAATACTCTCATACTTTCTTAACACCCTATCCCACTCCCTGAAATGTTCGTCATTTTTGACGGTAGCATTTACATAATTTGACACTTCACTAACCAACTTAACCTTGAACCCATTTTCATCATTTTTTACTATGAACCGGGTTCTTACGACACCAGAGGGGAAAGTTTTTACAGCCCATGCAGTACGCAGGTAAGAAGTTTCCTTATCTGTCAATTCTATTACATCAAAATAAGAAAGGATAATGTTATTTAATGACTTCCAGGTCTCAGGAGTATTACCTGAAGCAACTCTGATAACTATATCAACATTTGCTATATCTGTAGATACAGATGATGTGTAAGCTTCATCCACTTCCATTTTAATAAAATCCTTATCTGGAAGAGATTCTTTTTTCTTAATACAATAATTTTTTTCAGCTGTAATAAAACCAACCTTAGTGATTTTAACATTCACACATTCCTTGTTATCAACACTAATTTTCGCAGTTCCATTTCCGACAAGAACACCGTCAACATAGATTTTGGCATCTTGTTCTGAGCAGGAAATAGTTACTTTTTCTGTGGCAAATAAAGACAAGGAAGTGATAAGCAAAGCGAAGTTGAGAAAAATTTTTTTCATGTAGTTTGTTTTGGTAATTGAATATAGTAAAAATATATCACCGCTCATTTTTTATCTAAAACTTTTTAATGCGTTTTTCTTTAAATATACTTTTTAAGAAAATGACATAGAAGTTCAGAATTAATTATTACACTTTAAAATAATTTATAACTTGTTTATTTTCGTTACGTCTAAAATAGCCCGGTTTTATATTTCAAAAGGGTAAAATTACGATACAAAAAAAAATCCTGAATTTGTATATTTAAACGACCCCCAGTTTTATGAGAGCAACCATCATTGGTACTACCGGACTTATCGGCGGCTATTTACTGGAAGAATTATTACAAGACAGTTTTTACGATACGGTCAGGATCTTGATACGTCGCCCAGTAGAACTTACGCATACTAAATTGGAAAAGAAACTGGTTGACTTTGCTGACGCAGAAAGTTTCCGGCTGGCACTGGAAGAAAGTGATGTAGTTTTCTGCGTCATAGGCACAACACATAAAAAAGTAAAAGGTGATAAGGTTTCTTATCGAAAAATAGATTACGATATTGCTGTAAATGCTGCCCGGTTTTGCAAAATGAATGGTTGCGAAACATTTGTCCTGGTCTCTTCTGTAGGTGCTAATAACAAGAGCAATAACTTTTATTTACAATTAAAAGGCGAAGTAGAAGATGCGGTGAAGAATATTGGTTTGAAATCAGTACATATTATGCGACCTTCTGTTTTGCTAGGAGATAGAAAAGAATTTCGGCTGGGAGAGAAAATATCAAAAACTATCATGTCTGCCTTTTCATTTTTGATTCCCGCAAAGTATAAACCTATTCATGGAAAACAAGTAGCCATAGCAATGTTAGCTGCTGCAAAAAAACGAAATGGTGGCTTTTATATATATCACTATCCCGAAATTAAAACCACACTTATTTCTTAACTTCAGCGGATAAATTTTATGTATGAGAAAAATCCAATTCCTGATTTCCATCCTGGTAGTAGCAGTACAGCTATCTTACTCTCAAACGGCAGAATCTTTATATAAAAAAGGTGATTCTTTATATAAACTAAAAGATTATAAGAATTCTGCAATGGCTTATTCGGCCGGAATAAAAATTCAGGGAAAAGCAACCGATGAGAATAATTATTGGAGGGCTGCCAGCAGATGGGCACTGGCAAAAGTTCCGGATAGTAGTTTTTACTTTTTAGACCTGCTTTCAAAATCATCAAATATTTCACAAGGGGATGTAAATGGGATTGAAGGCGATAAGGATTTCAATTCGGTAAAATTGGATAGTCGCTGGACTCCGGTAATGGAGAAAATAATAACCAAAGCAAAGGCCAATTACAAAATGGATGAATTGATTTATGGCAGAAAGGATGGGGTGGCCTTAACAATGCTACATATAAAACCAAGAGTAAAATCAAATAACAAAGCAATCGTTTGGGTAATTGCGGGTTCCTGGTTTTCTTCATACCAGCAGGCAGAAAGAACAATTCGTCCATCTGCAATGTTTCTTGACAAAGGCTTTACGGTCTTCCTCGTTATACTTGGTTCGCAACCACGTTATGCCATACCCGATGAGATAGAAGACTTAAAAAGAGCAGTCCGTTATATCCGGTATAATTCAAAAAAACTGGAAATAAACCCTTTACAGATTGGAATTACCGGTGGCTCTGCCGGGGGACACCTCTCACTGGCCGTAGCAATGGCTGATGAAAAAATAGATAGCCTGGCCCAGGACCCGATAAACCGGGTATCAGCAAGGGTACAGGCAGCAGCGGTGCTTTATCCACCAACTGATTGCCTTAACTGGGGAGGAGCTGGTTTTAATTTTATCAATAATAAAACCCTCCAGCTAGCCAACAGTATTTATGGAGCACTCGATTTTACAAAGTGGAATGAACTTACTGCAACTTATGACCATGTTACCGATTCCAGCGCAAGAATAAAAATAGCCAGGGAAATGTCACCGATCTATTATGTTTCGCCTGACGATCCTCCCATTTTTATTATTCATGGCGATGCAGACAAAGTTGTCCCGTTGCAACAATCAGAATCTTTTGTTGCGCTATTGAAAAAAGAAGGTATTCAAAACAAATTTATAATTAAAAAAGGCGGGGTTCATAACCCCGCTACTATGATGCCTGAGTTTTTGGATTT
>CAZXMP010000010.1:0-52923 GCA_964641575.1 uncultured Chitinophaga sp.
ATGTCACTGTACAGAATTATTCAGCATCCGACATTTGACATATCAATTAAAAATTAAAAACTAATAGTATGATAATTGAACAAATTTATACCGGTTGCCTTGCACAAGGTGCTTACTACATTGAAAGTAATGGCGAAGCAGTAGTTATTGATCCGCTGCGTGAAGTACTGCCTTACATACAAAAGGCGGAACGCAACAACGCCAAAATCAAGTATGTGTTGGAAACTCACTTTCATGCTGACTTTGTAAGTGGTCACTTAGATCTTAGTAAAAAAACAGGTGCTCCTATTATTTACGGCCCCAATGCAAAACCTGAATTTGAAGCTCATGTTGCTAAAGATGGCGAAGAGTTTAAAGTGGGTAAGGTAACCTTGAAAGTGTTACACACTCCCGGTCATACTATGGAAAGTACTTGTTACTTATTAAAAGATGAGCAAGGAAAAGATATAGCCTTATTCTCCGGTGATACCTTGTTTATCGGTGATGTTGGTCGTCCTGACCTGGCACAAAAATTAGTAACCGACTTAACACAAGAAAAATTAGCTGGTTATTTGTTCGACTCATTACGTAATAAAATAATGCCATTGGATAATGATATTATTGTTTATCCTGCACATGGTGCTGGAAGTGCTTGTGGCAAAAACATGAGTAAAGAAACGACTGATACATTAGGCCATCAGAAAGAAACAAACTATGCATTGAGAGCTAATATGACAAAAGAAGAATTCATTAAAGAAGTAACAACTGGCTTGGTAGCTCCCCCAGCCTATTTCCCATTGAATGTAATGATGAATATCCAGGGATATGATAGTATTGATAAAGTATTGGAAAGAGGTCAGCATGCACTAAGCCCGGAAGCATTTGAAGCAGCAGCGAATGAAACAAGTGCATTAGTGTTGGATACCAGGGACCCCCAAACATTTGCAAAAGGTTTTGTGCCCAACTCTATCAATATTGGTATTGACGGAAGTTTTGCTCCATGGGTAGGTGCCATGATTCCAGACATCAAGCAAGAAATATTATTGGTAACTGATGAAGGCCGTGAAGAAGAAGTAATAACAAGATTAGCAAGAGTTGGCTACGATTTTACCATTGGCTATTTGAAAGGTGGATTTAATGCCTGGAAAAATGCTGGTAAAGAAGTTGACCACATCCAATCTATCAGTGCAGATGAGTTAGCTGAAATTATGAGTAAAGAAAAAGTGAATGTATTGGATGTGCGCAAGCAAAGCGAATATCTGAGTGAGCATATTATTGATGCAGAAAATGCGCCTTTGGATTTCATCAACGATAGCATGGCGCAAATTGACAAAAACAAAACCTACTATGTGCATTGTGCCGGTGGATATCGTTCAATGATATTTAATTCTACACTGCGTGCAAGAGGTTTTGATAATCTGATTGACGTAAAAGGTGGGTTTAAAGAAATTAAAGAAAGTGGCAAGTTCAGCGTAAGTGATTATGTGTGCCCATCTACATTATTATAAAAGGTTGATTGGTTTCAGGCCTATAAAAGCCAAGGTTTAATGGTTAAAACCCGGCCGGGGTATTTTGCCCCGGCTTTTTATTCTCTTAAATTAAAATATATGGAAACAAGTACAATAACATTGATGCCAAGAATTGGTGACGCTGCTCCCGATTTTGAAGCAGTGACTACCACAGGAAAAATAAAATTCTCTGATTACAATAAAGGAAGCTGGGTTATTTTATTTTCACACCCGGCAGATTTTACACCCGTATGCACAACGGAAATGAGCGGTTTTGCAAAAGAAAAGGACTTTTTTGCAAAGCACAACACCAAATTAATGGGTTTAAGTATTGACAGTATTCATGCACACATAGCCTGGGTAAATGCTGTACATGAAAAAACCGGTGTATTATTTGAATTTCCTATTGTAGCAGATATTGATATGAGTGTATCAAAACTGTATGGAATGCTGCAACCGGGAGAAAGTGAAACCGCTGCAGTAAGGGCCGTATTTATTATAGACCCCACAGGAAAGGTTCGCCTGATAATGTATTATCCGCTTAATATAGGCCGCAACATGGCTGAAATAAAAAGGACTCTGCTGGCTCTTCAAACTTCAGACGATAATAAATGTGCCATGCCATTAGATTGGCAACCGGGAGAAAAAGTGATTATCCCTGCACCTAAAACTATAGAAGCTCTTGCAGAACGTAAGGCCAGTAATCTGGAAATGGTAGACTGGTATTTAGCAAAAAAATCATTGTAAAATAAAGGAGTTGGTTGCAACAACTAACCCTTCTAAAAAAATTAAAATGAGTACGTTAAAAGAAATAATAAAAAATCCTGCCACCATTGTGGTAGATGTACGCAGTAGCTGGGAATATGAAACCAATCATATACCCGGTGCTAAAAACATTCCGCTGGAAGAAGTTCCTTACAAAGTGGATGAATTCAAAGCCTTCAAAAGCCCGGTAGTACTCTATTGCCGCAGTGGCAACAGAAGCGGAATGGCGGTAAGCATTTTAAAACAAAATGGAGTAGCAGATGTGTTCAATGGCGGTGGCCTTGGTGATCTGCAAATCCTGTTAAACTAATAAAACATGTTAGGATTCTTAAAAAAATTATTTGGTGGCACATCTGTCAATTATAAAGAACTGGTAAGTAATGGAGCTATTATTGTAGATGTTCGTTCCGCCAGTGAATATAAGGCCGGCCATATACCCGGTTCAAAAAATTTTCCGTTGGATACCATCCGGACTAAGTTGACTGAAATAAAAAAAACCAACAAACCAGTTATAACAGTGTGCCGTAGCGGAGCCAGAAGTGGTATGGCAAAAGGAATTC
Source organism: uncultured Chitinophaga sp. (assembly GCA_964641575.1). GTDB lineage: Bacteria > Bacteroidota > Bacteroidia > Chitinophagales > Chitinophagaceae > JJ008. Next base: position 2,813 of record CAZXMP010000010.1, read on the forward strand.
TGAAATCATCCGGTATAGAAGTGTATAATGGCGGCCCGTGGACCAGTTTAAAAAGTAAGCTGTAATTTGGATAAAGAAACATTGTTTATGAATAAGAAAATCCTGCTGGTAATTAGTATTCTGTTTTTTACACTTCATTCATCTGCACAAAATGCAGCAAAGCAGCATCGTGTAGTAATACAACTCAGTAGTAACGATACATTGGCCTGGAAGGGTTTAATGAATAATATCAAGAATTTAAAAAATGGCTGGGGCGATAGTATTTCTATTGAAGTAGTAGCCCACGGACCCGGAATAGATTTTCTAACAAAAGGAAAAACAACCCAACAAGAAAGGATTGCCTTTTTCAAGTCAAAAGGAGTTGTATTTGTTGGCTGCGAAAACACATTGACAGAAAGAAAAATTCCAAAAGAAAATATTATTCCCGAAGCCGGATTTGTAAAAATGGGTGTAGGTGAAATTATCCTGAAACAGGAACAAGGCTGGAGTTATATTAAAGCTGGTTTTTAATACCTCAGGCCTTTTACGCATCCTGACGGTTTAGCATTCCAACATTATCGAACTATTGAACTATTAAAAAGAATGAAAAAACTTTTTACACTAATTGTATTGTCTATACTCTCCTTACATCTTTTTGCCCAACACCAGGAAGTAAATGAAAAGCCGGGTTTATGGAAAGAAAAAGAAATGGAAACAGATTCCACTTCACTACTGTCAGCTTTCAAAAGAGGACATGCAAGTGGCCATCTTCGTTATTTCTTTATGGCTACGCAAAACAAGGGAGAATTAACCGACTACCATGCCAATGCAGTGGGCGGTGGTATCAAATTTGAAACGGCCAGATTAAAAAATTTTCAATTAGGTGTAAGCGGTTTTTTTGTTTTTAATGTTGCTTCTTCTAACCTGGCGGTTCCGGATGCCAGTACCAACCAGCCTAACCGCTATGAAATTGGCCTCTTTGATATTGAAGATGCCAGCAATAAAAAAGATATTGACCGGTTGGAAGAAATGTATATCAAATATCATTTCAAAAATTCATCCCTCACCTTTGGTAAACAACTCCTCAATACTCCTTTCATTAATTTACAGGATGGTAGAATGAGACCTTCTGAAGTAGAAGGCCTATGGGCTGAAATTAACCAGTTTAAAAAAATAAAAATTGAATTAGGTTATCTGTACGGAATGTCGCCACGCAGTACAGTAAAATGGTATAAGGTGGGAGAATCCATCGGCATTTATCCTGTTGGTATAAATGACGCTGGCACCAAATCTGGCTATGCAGGCAACTTAGAAAGCAATGGAATAATACTTAGCGGCATCACTTATCAGCATAGCAAAAATTTAAAATTAATGCTGTGGAATCAACTCACTACCAATATTTTTAATAGTTCATTGCTACAGGCAGATTATGAATACAGCTTGCCCAACAAATCAAAATTGTTTGCAGGCGGTCAGCTAATACGGCAAGATGCTGTGAACGATGGTGGAAATGCAGATGCGGCAAAAACCTATTTCAAAAAAGGAAGTACATCTTACAGCTTTGGCGGACGAGTGGGCTGGAAAAATAATCGTTGGGAAACTTCGCTAAATTATAACCGCATTACCACACATGGCAGATACCTGATGCCAAGAGAATGGGGTCGAGACCCTTTTTTTACATTTCTTCCCCGTGAAAGAAATGAAGGGCTAGGCGATGTGCATGCCATTGTGGGAAAACTTGGATACAAAATACCAAAAGCAAGAATTGTTGCTGCTATCGGGTTCGGGCATTTTCAGCTTCCTGATGTAACCAATTTTGCCTTGAACAAATATGGGCTGCCTTCTTACAATCAATTGAATGTTGATGTACGTTACAAATTTGCCGGATTTCTAAAAGGATTTGAAACACAATTATTATATGTGTACAAAGGCAAAACAGGTAATAGTTACAACAACGACAAATACGTCATCAATAAAGTAGAGATGAACCTCTGGAACCTTGTATTCAATTACCAGTTTTAACAGGCGTTTAGTAGCTTAGTGTGACTGTTGTCACGAAGCCACCAGAAAAAAACGGCCATTTTTAAACTCTCTTTTACCTTTTAAACGATTGCCCATGTCTTTTACGTTGAATGACGAAGATCATAACTCCCGCCGTGACTTCTTAAAAAAAACGGCGATGGCAGGCTTAGGCACATCCCTGACTACATTGGCAGTAGCTATGCCTACCACATCAAGTAAGGACCTGCAAACAAATGAGGAGATGGCATCCAATCGTTTTACCATTTTATATACTTCAGACATTCATGCACAACTTTACACCCACGATGAGTTTTTCTGGGAAAATGGAAAAGGAGTGTATAAAAAAAGAGGTGGGCTGGCTGTTTTGAAAACAATGATCAATCATTTCAGAAAACAAAATCCTGCCAATACGTTGTTGATTGATGGTGGCGATTATTTTCATGGCAGTGCTGTAGCATCGTTAACAGAAGGCGAAGCATTGATACCACTGTTGAATGATTTTAATTATGACCTCATCTTGCCCGGCAACTGGGAAGTAGTTTATAAGAAAAAGAAAATGCTCTATGATATGGGGCATGCCACGGCAGCAAAAATTTGTGCCAACATGTGGCATCAAACAACCGATGCTGATAATGGTGAATTAATCTATCCACCCTATTGGGTAAAATATATTGCCGGTGCAAAAGTTGGTTTTATCGGTTACACCGACCACCTGATTCCCAAACGTCAATCGCCTGCTTACAGCGAAGGAATACGATTTGAACATGCAGATTTTAATGTTGCTAAATATATCAAGCTGCTAAAAGAAGTGGAAGGTTGCGGCATCATATTCATTGTAACACACATGGGCCTGGCACAACAAGTTGGATTAGCTAATAATCCGGCGGTGCAGGGTGCTGATTTTATCTTAGGTGCCGATACACATGAAAGAGTACGGGTGCCAATAGAGGGAAAATATTGTAAAGTGGTGGAGTGTGGCGCTTTTGGTTCATTCATGGGTAAACTGGATATAGAAATCGAAAACGGAAAAATAAAAAAATATCAATACCAGTTATTAGATGTGGATCCGGCTAAATATCCTGCAGATAAAAAATTATTATCGCTGATTGATAAGGCTAACGAACCATTTAAAAAAGAACTATCAAAAGTTATCGGTACCACCACTACTCCACTCGTCAGGTATTTTGTAATGGAAACACCCATGGATAATTTAATTACTGATGCTATCCATTGGAAATTCAAAACTGATATTGCCCTGAGTAATGGATTTCGTTTCTGTCAGCCATTAGCAGTGGACCCGAAAAAAGGTAATGCAGCCATCACCAAAGAATTTTTATGGAATATGTTGCCGGTAGATAGTGAAGCAAAAACAGGAATGGTAAGTGGCAAGCAGTTATGGGATTGGCTGGAAAAAGAATTACAAAATGCTTTTGCAAAAGATCCATCCAAACGATTTGGCGGCTGGTTTGTCCGTTTTGCTGGTATGGAAGTCAACTTTACAATAAGCAATGAAATAGGTAAAAGAGTGAATTGGGTAAAAGTAAAAGGCGAACCACTAGAACTGAATAAAGAATACAGCATCGTAGCCTGCGAAAGAGAAGGTGACCCGGATGATACACTATGCCGGGTAGAGAAAGTAAAAAATCCAAAACGCCTTGGTGTATTTATGCACAAAGTGATAGAAGAATACCTGGCGGCTAAATCACCCGTATCACCACTATTAGAAAACAGGGCTACAGCTACCGACCAACCGCACACACTGCTTACACAATTACAAGGTACTACCTACGAATTCAGATAAGTAATCAAAAGATATGTGGAAGAATATTAAATCAAACTGGCCATTGGTAATTATCATGATGATAATACTGGTTGTTGTATTGTCAGACATCATAACATTTACCCAGCCTTCAACAAAAGAAACATTCCGTGCAACACTGGATGATAGTGCATGGGTGGCCCCTAGTTTATACTATGATGATGTGGAAGGTGAAGAAAGAAAAAAAATTATTTATGGAGAAGAGTTAATCGCCAACACATCCATTTACTTAGGACCAAAAGGTTCTGTTGCACAAATTTCCAATGGAATGAACTGCCAGAACTGTCACCTGAATGCCGGTAAAACCAACTGGGGCAATAATTACAGTGCTGTATTTTCAACGTATCCAAAATTCCGTGACCGCAGCGGAGCCGTTGAAACAATTTATAAAAGAGTAAGTGATTGTTTTGAAAGAAGCCTGAATGGTACAGCACCCGATAGCAATAGTAAAGAGTACCAGGCCATTTATGCCTACATAAAATGGGTGGGGCAAGATGTAAAAAAAGGCGAGAAGCCCATTGGCAGTGGTATAGAAAAATTGCCGTTTCTGGAAAGAGCCGCTGACCCGATCAAAGGAAAACAGGTTTATACATCACAATGCCTGAGTTGTCATGGTGCTAATGGAGAAGGGCAGCTAAGTCTGAGTGGTACTAGTTTTGTGTACCCACCGCTTTGGGGGCAGGATAGTTATAACTCAGGTGCTGGTTTATTTCGCATCAGTAACCTTGCCGGATATTTACATAGCAATATGCCGTTTAACCAATCAACACATAGTAACCCTAAACTAACGAGTGAAGAAGCATGGGATGTGGCGGCTTATGTAAACAGCCAACCAAGACCATTAAAAGATTTAAGTAAAGATTGGCCGGATATTTCCAAAAAACCATTCGACCATCCCTTCGGACCTTATGCGGATGGCTTTACAGAAACAGAACATAAATTTGGGCCATACAAACCTATAATCGCTAAACAAAAGAAGTAAAAGATTCACTGTCCTGTGACAAATATCACGATAAAGGATTTTCTATTAACTCACATTTGCACAACCTAAAAAGGAAATAGTTATGCTTGATTTTTTGAAACAACCCTGGCCCTGGTATATAGCCGGACCACTTATTGGATTAACAGTGCCTGCCCTATTATTATTGGGTAATAAATCATTCGGCATTTCATCTTCCCTTCGCCATGTATGTGCAGCCTGCATACCGGCAAAAATTCCTTTCTTTCAATATGATTGGAAAAAAGAAGTGTGGAATTTGTTTTTTGTCGCTGGTATTTTAGTTGGAGGCATTATTGCGGCGCAACTATTAGCAAATCCGGAACCGATACAGGTCAATGCAAAGCTGTCATCAGAATTAGCTACCTATGGTGTTACTAATTATGACAGCATTATTCCTAAAGATTTATTTTCCTGGTCAGAGTTGTTGACTGTAAGAGGCATTTTTATGATGGTAATAGGTGGTTTCCTCGTTGGCTTTGGAACAAGGTATGCCGGTGGTTGCACATCGGGTCATGCTATTATGGGTTTAAGCAATTTGCAATGGCCATCCTTAGTTGCCACCTGTTGCTTTATGGCCGGTGGTTTTATCATGGCCAATTTAATTCTGCCTTTCATTTTAAAACTCTAACAATTAATACTCACTGATATGTCAGTAAAAGATATAATAGAAGGTAATACAGCTTTTGTAGCACAACCTGCTAATACGGATTATGAAGTTCGTTCGCAAAATGCCATGTGTGTTAACGAAAGTGAACTGGATAAGCCACTTTCTTCCAATATTAAATACGGTATTTTAGGAATCCTGTTTGGAATTGTATTTGTAAAAGCGGAAATCGTATCCTGGTTTCGTATTCAGGAAATGTTCCGTCTGCAAAGTTTCCATATGTATGGAGTAATTGGATCTGCCGTAGTTGTAGGTATGATTAGTGTATTGCTGATAAAAAGATACAATGCCAAATCAATAGAAGGTGAAAAGATAAAACTGGAAGACAAAAAATTCAACAAGGGGCAGATCTATGGTGGTTTAATATTTGGTTTAGGCTGGGCAGTTACTGGTGCTTGTCCCGGTCCATTGTTTGCACAAATTGGAACTGGTGCTACGGTTATTATCGTTACACTGTTGAGTGCCATTGCAGGTACCTGGGTATATGGAAAATACAGAACTAAGTTGCCTCATTAAACAATGAACAAATATTATTTTATAGCCGCCAGTACTTGTGTATTATTTTTCTTTTCAACCCCCGTGGAAGTAAAAGTGGCCGGTGAAATGAAAAATATAATGCACAAAGCTGATTTATCAGCACATATTGCATTAGACACATTACTAACTCGTCCGCATATGTATGGCCTTGGTCCGGCCGAGGGCATTAAAGGTGAACTGATGATAATAGATATCAAAGCTTACTGGTGCAAAATAGAAAACGGAAAAGCTAATACATCCGTTAACAATAGTGCAAAAGCCGCCATGCTGGTATATGCACAAGTGCCTTCCTGGAAATCTATTACCATTACCGATGGAGTAAAAGATTATGCTGCATTGGAAAAAAAGGTAGAAGAACTTGCTTTAAAAAATGGACTTAGTCTTGATGAGCCTTTTCCTTTTATGATAAAAGGCAATGTTGCTAAATCAACTTACCATATTATTGATTGGAAAGAAGTCATTCAACATACATTCGACAATCATAAACAGTTTGCCCAGTACGGAAACTTCAACAAAGAGCCGGTTACATTGCTGGGATTCTATTCCAACAAACATCATAGCATATTCACCCATCACAGCACCAATATGCATGTGCATATAATGGATGATAAAAAAAATACAGTTGGTCATCTTGAAGAAATCTCAACAAGTGCCGGCAGTATGACACTTATAATTCCCCTTACTCCATGAAAAATTTGCTTATTGCCATTAGCTGCCTGCTGTTAAATGCTATTGCCAACGCCCAACCTTCCCAGCCATTTTCAATAACATTGGAACCGGTTATACCTGCTGAATTTACGGGCATTCAATCCTATGCCTGGGCAAAAGAAGGTGAAAAAGTAGTACTTATTGGTGGCAGAACGGATGGGCTTCACCGCAGACAACCTTTTGCGGCTTTCGGCAAAAAATATAATAATACTGACATCGTTGTTATTGATTTAAAAAAAGAAAAAGTATGGAAAAAAAGCATACTTGATCTTCCACCGGCATTAGCAGAACAATTGCAAAGCAGTAACATGGAATTTTTTCAGCAAGAAAACGAATTACTTATCATTGGTGGTTACGGATATAGTGAAACAAAAAAGAATCATATCACACATCCAGCTATCATTCGTGTAAAAGTAAAAGAGCTGATAAATGCCATAATCAAAAAACAGGATATTCTTCCATTCGTAAACAACTTAACGGATGAAAGAATGGCGGTAACCGGCGGACGATTAAATAAATTGGGCAACTACTTTTACCTGGCAGGTGGCCAACGATTTGATGGTCGCTATAATCCACATGGCCCTGACCATGGACCCGGTTTTTCGCAACAATATACCAACCAGATAAGAAAATTCAGTGTTGTTGAAAAAGAGGGTAAGCCTGGAATAGAAAATTATTCCGCTATCACCGATTCACTACAACTGCATCGAAGAGATTATAATCTGTTGCAACAAATAGATGGGAATGGCAACAAAATGCTTTCAATTTACTCTGGAGTTTTTCAATATGGAAAAGACATTCCTTTTACCACCATAATTGATATTAATGAAAATGGCCATCATGAAGTAGCCAATTTCAACCAGTTATTCAGCCACTATCATACAGCTACCTTGCCTGTTTACAATGCCAATACAAAAATAATGTACTCCGTTTTCTTTGGCGGTATTGCACAGCATTATAAAGACAGTTCCGGCAAAATGGTAGCAGATAGCAATGTTCCTTTCGTAAAACATATAAGTGTGGTAGAACGAAATGAAAACTCAATAAAAGAATATCTCTTACCAGAAACAATGCCCGGCTATTTTGGAGCTGCTTCAGAATTTATTCCTGGCAATGAAACATTTTATACAAAAAACGGAATATTGAATTTGAACAAACTGAGCAAGAAGTCAACAATGATTGGATATATCATCGGCGGTATCGACAGCCGGGCGCCGAATGTTTTTTGGAGTAATGAGGCAGAACCAAGCCGTGCTTCCCCCGTTATCTGGAAAGTGTACTTTACTAAAAAGGATTAAGCAAAAGCTATTAACTTCCTGTTACTACCTTTACTGCTATGGAAGTAACAGAACTGCAACCGCTGTTTCAATTTTTCAAAAAATATAATTCCCTTTCAACAGATGGAGAAAAAGCTATTGCGGCTATCAGCAGTATAAACAGTTTTAAGAAAAATATAGACCTGCAGTCAATCGGCCACACTTGCAAAACTATTTACTTCATCAATAAAGGCATTGCCCGCATTTACTATTTTAAAGACGGCATTGATATTACAGAAAATTTTTACTTTGAGAATAGTATCATTGCCCGGGTAGAAAGTTTGTTTACCGGCAAGCCCAGTCGTAAAGCCATACAGATACTCGAAGATGCAGAGATAATCGGCATCAATTCTAATCAGCTTTTCAAGTTATATGATTCATTTCCGGAAATAGAAAGATTGTTTAGAAAAATATTTGAAGCGGCTTATGTAGAAACAGTTCATCGTATAGAGGGCATACAATTCCACACCGCTGAAGAAAGATATAAGGCGTTGCTGCAAGAAGCACCGGATGTGCTAATGCGGATACCATTGAAATATGTTGCATCCTACCTCGGTATCACCCAGGTAAGCCTCAGCCGCATCCGTGGGCTGAAATGATTATTTATCATATGATAAATGAATAGCCATTTACAGTAATGAACTTTGTGAAGCAAAATTTCACAAAATGGAAACTGTAAAACTGATAAGCTCAGCTAAACTCAAAAGCTGGCTGGAGACGGATAAGAAAGTCTCTATTGTTGACATACGTTCGGCCAATCAGCGGACTGGATCATCTATTCAAGGAAGTATCCATATTGATGTGTACGACAAATTAAAACAGAATGATAGTTCTGCTTTTGACAATTTACATCTCGACAAATCTGTTCCCATTGTCACTTTTTGTGGCGGTGGCAAAGCAAGTATGATAGCCGCTGCAATGCTTTCTCTAAAAGGTTATGATGCATTTTCGTTAGAAGGTGGTCTCAATGAATGGAATAAGTTTAATTCTACCGAAGCTAAATCTGCGGTATTATGAAAACAACAGCCACAAGCAACAATCCAATATCCGGCATGAAAGAAAACTGGCAACAGTTCTCTTTACTCGTTCTCGTCAATGCATTTGTTGGCGCCATGATAGGTTTGGAAAGGGCTGTATTGCCAGGATTAGGAAAAACTGCTTTTGGCTTAGATGCCAATGCGGCGATACTCAGTTTTATTATGGCCTTTGGTATTACTAAAGCCATCAGTAATTATAGTGTAGCAAAGCTCAGCAAACGATTTAACCGGAAACAAATATTAATGGCCGGCTGGTGGGTAGCACTGCCTGTTCCATTTTTATTGATGTATGCAGATACATGGACATGGATCATTGCAGCTAATATTTTATTAGGCGTCAACCAGGGATTAGCCTGGTCATCCACCGTTATTATGAAAGTGGATATAGTGGGACAAAAGAACCGTGGGTTGGCAATGGGAATTAATGAATTTGCGGGTTATTTATCAGTAGGCTTAGCTTCTTATCTTGCCAGTTCTATTGCATCCAGTTATGGCTATGCATTCTTTCCTTTCATTCCCGGATTATTTTTTGCCGCTGCCGGATTACTGGTTTCAGCATTTCTTATAAAAGACACTACTCATTTTGTAGTTGCAGAAAGTGCCGTAAGTAAAATTGCATTACTCAAAAATGTATGGAAAGAAACTACCTGGAAACATAAGAACATCAGCACTGTTACATTAAATGGTTTGGTAAATAACATGAACGATGCAGTAGTATGGGGCCTTTTACCAGTTCTGTTATTACAAAAGAATTTTTCCATACAAGAGATTGGTATCATCGCAGGCATCTATCCGGCCGTATGGGGAGTGATGCAATTATTTACCGGTAAAATGGGAGATGTTTATTGCAAAAAACAAATCATTACAATAGGAATGCTGACTCAAGCCATAGCCATTGTATTGCTTGCAATTTCTTCGCAATTTATGCTACTGGTTGCCGCTGCTGTATTATTAGGATTGGGAACTGCATTGGTATATCCAAACTTTCTTACTGTTGTTGCTGAAAGCTCCCACCCTTCTCAACGGGCAGAAACTTTAAGCATCTTTCGTTTCTGGCGGGATAGTGGTTATGTAATTGGCGCCTTGCTTGCTGGTATACTGGCTGATATGATAGGCATGAGTGCAGCAATTCTTATTATTGCCGGTATTACAGCTATAGCAGGCCTGGTGGCCCACTTTAGAATGTGCTGCACTTTAAAGCAACTCTATACGTCCGATGAATGCTTTCAGCCAGCATTATATTAAAAAAGCCCCTTTTTAAGAAGAGGCTTTTGAAGACTACCTAAAAGTTTTAGTCCTCTGCTTTTACAACAGGTAATAATTTTTCCTCAATAACTTTTTTAAGTACATGCTTGGGCAAAGCACCCGGCTGCATCATAGGTTCTCCATCCGCACCAATAAAGAGCATCGTTGGAATACTTTGAATTCCAAATACGGAAGACAATTCCTGCTCGGCATCTGTATTTACTTTATAAATCAGCAGCTTGCCTTCATACTCATTTGAAAGTTCTTCCAAAATAGGTGCTATCATTTTACAAGGTCCGCACCAATCTGCATAAAAATCTATTATGGCAGGTAATTGACCCAGGTATTTCCAATCCTGTTCCGTTTCGTAGTTAAATACTTTCTCTTTAAAGTCCTGCGTTGTCATTTGTATAGTAGCCATACAATAAAGTTTACACAAATAAATGATGAATAAAAATTTCAGGAGGTGACAAGGGTCACAAATCTGACGGTCTATCCTGTCTAACTTGCTATTCTAAAAATAGCATCATGCCAATCAATCATCAAATCGTAATTGTCGGCGGCGGTAATGCCGGTATTTCAGTAGCATCGCAACTGTTGAGAAAAAACAAAGACTTAGATATTGCTATTATTGAACCATCTGACAAGCATTATTACCAGCCCGCTTGGACATTGGTAGGTGCAGGCGTATTTGATGTAAAAAAAACGATTCGCAACGAAGCAGACGTAATGCCTAAAAAAGTAAAATGGATAAAACAAAAAGTTGTTTCTTTTCAACCGGAAGCCAATACGATCGTATTAAACAATGATGACACAGTTGGATATCAGTACTTAATTGTTGCCCCTGGTATTCAGTTAAACTGGTATGAAATAAAAGGATTGAAAGAAACACTGGGAAAAAATGGTGTTTGCTCTAATTATAGTGTCGAACTGGCTCCCTACACCTGGGAATGTCTCAGCCATTTCAAAGGAGGAAAAGCTCTTTTTACTAACCCAAATACGCCGGTAAAATGTGGCGGTGCTCCACATAAAATAATGTGGCTGGCCGCAGACTATTTTAAAAAGCATGGAACATTTGATAAAAGTGAAATTCAGTATTGGAGTGGTGGTACCCGTCTTTTTGGGGTCGATAAATATGAAAAGACATTGAAGGAAGTAGCAGAAAGAGATAAAGTTCAAATGAATTTTTTTACTAAGCTGGTAGCCATTGACGGACCAAATAAAAAAGCAACCTTTGTAGGATTTGGCGAACAAAATAAAGACAAGGAGCATATAGTTGATTTTGATATGATACATGTAACTCCTCCGCAAAGTGCTCCCGATTTCGTAAGGCATAGTCCGTTAGCCAATGCTGCCGGTTGGGTGGATGTAGATAAAAATTCGTTGCAGCATGTAAAATTTCCAAATATATTTTCGCTGGGTGACGCTTCCTCATTGCCCACATCAAGAACCGGTGCGGCCATTCGTAAACAGGCGCCTGTATTAGTTAAAAATTTATTAGCACTGATGGCCGGGCAATCCATTACCGGCAGTTATAATGGTTACACAAGCTGTCCCGTGGTAACAGGTTATGGTAAATTGGTGTTGGCTGAATTCGATTATAATAATAAGCCAATGGAAACTTTTCCGTTTGACCAGAGCAAAGAAAGGTGGAGTATGTACCTGATGAAGACAAAACTGCTACCCTGGCTATACTGGAATAAAATCTTACCGGGGAAAATGTAATTGCTGAGTACAGGATGGTAAAGCGGTTGTTAAAAAACAACCGCTTTTTGGTTTTGTAACAATTGTCACCGCTAAGCTCATCTTATGAGTAGAAATTTGCTATATAAACATAAAAAGATGAATATGATAAATAGGCTTCGCAGTGGATGGACAACGTTAAAATTCGTCAGAGTCGGATTAGGTAGCTTAATTTTGTACTCCTCAATAGAATCGGGTCAGGTGGCCGGAATTTTTTTGGGTAGTTTGTTTACCGCCATTTCTTTGTTTACCGATGGTGTTTGTTGTGCAGGTGGTGCCTGTTACACACCCAATAAAAAAATTAATTCTTCCGCCCCATCAACTATTGAATATGAAGAACTGGGTACTAAATAATAAACTGTTGATTGCCGGTGTGCTGTTGGGTGCTATTGGTGGCTATATTTATTGGCAACAAATTGGATGTGAAAGCGGTACTTGTAAAATAACTTCTACCTGGCATAATAGTACGGCTTATGGTGCATTGATGGGTGGATTGTTGTTCAGTATGTTTAAAAAAGAAAAAAATGCAGACAACAAACAATAAAAGAGAGAGCTTTGGCGAAATCATCAACGGCAATACACCAGTGCTGGTTGATTTTTTTGCGGAATGGTGTGGTCCTTGCAAAATGATGAAACCAATTTTAGAAAAATTGCATCAGCAAATGGGCGATAAGGTCCGTATCATAAAAATTGATATTGATAAAAGTCCGGCAGCGGCCAATGCTTACCAGGTGCAAAGTGTACCCACACTGATGTTATTTCAAAAGGGAAAATCTTTATGGCGGCAATCAGGTGTGGTGCAGGCAAATCAACTTGAAAAAATTATTGAACAACATACAACCAACAAATAAAATGGCGGAGCAAAAAACAAGTCGTGGTTATTTATCTTCTGCATTAAGTTGCCGTTGTCCCCGCTGCAGAGAAGGAAAGTTATTTCAACATGGCACCAGTATCAACTTTAAGAAAAATATGCTGATGCATAAAGAATGTACTGTTTGCAACCAACCCACAGAAATAGAAGTAGGATTTTATTATGGCACCAGCTATGTAAGTTATGCGTTGGCAGTTGCAATTTGCGTAGCAAGTTTTATAGCATGGTATGTTATAATTGGCATTTCTACTAACGATAACCGCTTTTTTATGTGGCTTGGTTTTAATGCTGTACTCTTGATTGTATTACAACCCTGGCTGATGCGACTAAGCCGCAGCCTCTGGATTTCCTGGTTTGTAAAATATGACCCCGATTGGAAAGAGCACAAACCAATGGATGTATCAGAAAGAATGAATGCCGACCAGGCGAATAACTGGTGATTTCAATAACTAGGCTTACGACAATAATCCCTATTTTTGCTGCCCTTTAAATGGAGACGTGTCCGAGTGGTTGAAGGAGCACGCCTGGAAAGTGTGTATACGGGAAACTGTATCAAGGGTTCGAATCCCTTCGTCTCCGCTGAATCCCTTTGCAAAGGAAAGCAAAAAGATGCAAGTCGTTGATAAAAAGCACTTTGCATTTTTCCCTAAATGCATCCCGAAGCAAAAAAAGGCACAATTCCGGTGTACTTTCAGAGACCAAGAATGCTTTAACTATCTATTGTTGTCGATTGCTGATAACTGCTTTACTCTGCAACCTCACATTTGCTCCACGTTTCTGAAATTGTAATCGCAAAAAATTTTAGTAATGCAGGAGTTAATGCAAATTCATTTCAGCTTTTTATGTCGTAAAGGAAGGTCTAATAAAAATGGAGAATCCCCTATTATTCTCCGGGCCATTTTTAGACAAGAACGAAGAGATATTTATACAGGACTATATTGCCCCTATGCTTTCTGGAATCCGCATGAAAGTAATGTGAATAGTGATTTCAAAAAGGCCGGAGCTATCAATAAAAATTTGGAATTGATTAATTACAAAGCTTTACAGGTCTTTGATCAGCTAAGATTTTCCCATATTCCTTTTACAATTGATGATTTGGTTGCTAAAATTAAAGGCAAAGACGAGAAGCCAACTCTACTGATAGATTATTTACAGGTAAGGAACGAAGAACTAAAACTTAAAGTCGGCTCTGAAATTTCTGAAACTACCTATGAAAAATACGAGAGAAGCCTTCGGTTTATGATCGATTTCTTACAACTTGAATTCAAGGTTAAAAATTTCTTATTGGCAAAAATTGACAGACAATACCTGGAGAAATATTTTTATTATTTACGTAATGGAAGAAAGATAGGTAATAACACTTCAGTAAAGTATATCGGGTCGCTTAAAACTGTTTTGATGCCTGCAATACAAGAAGGACTTATTCCTAATGATCCTTTTAGGGGAATGAAGTTTAAGATAAAAACAGTTCATAAAGGGTTTTTAACAGGAGAAGAAATTGATTTGTTAGCTGCATTAAATACGAAAAGCCCGGATCTGGAAAGAATCAGAGATCAATATCTTTTTTGTTGTTACACTGGTCTTGCCTATATAGATTTAAAGCAATTAGGCAGAGAACATTTTATTAAACAGAATGAGGAAGACTATTATATAATCAAGCAACGCCAAAAAACCGGGCAACAAAGTGTAATACCATTATTGCCTTCGGCTTTAAGGCTCTTACAGAAGTATAGTCTAACATCCGATTTCAGAGATTTTCACTGGCAGGTATCATCTAACCAAAAAATGAATCAGCGCTTAAAGACCATCGGTGAGTTAGCAGGTATTTCAAAGGCCTTGCACATGCACCTTGCCCGTCATACTTTTGCCACCACTATCACTTTGTCAAACGGAGTGCCAATGGAATCAGTTAGCAGTATGTTGGGACATGCTACATTGAAACAAACGCAGCATTATGCAAAAATTGTAGCTTTAAAAGTGATTAATGATATGGCAAAGTTGAAACAACTGTATATATAACATTCTTGTAAGCAGATTAAATTATACCTTTTCAAAAACTAATTGCATGGCACAAAGACTTCCATACAATCCTTTTGAAGAATTAAATGATTTCCCAAGTTTAAGGGAACTAGCAGGACATATCGTTTCTTCTTTAGAGGTTAAAAAAATTACAGTTCTCGTACCACAGAGTTTCGATGTTAAACTTATTCATGATCCTGACACACTTGTTCCTGTATTTGACATTCTTGTAGGTGATGCCACATTTAACTACATTATTTATAAGGCAGAATATGTGCTGAATAATGTTAAGAGCAGGATAGAAAGAATTAACGCAAACATTGAATTGAGCTATGAGGATAAATTCAAGTTATATAATGAGGTAAAGAAAAATATCATTCATCACTATCAGTATTTCAATTCAATGAATCCAATTAGGTACATGTCTTCATTTAAATGGAAAGTACGCTACAGCGAAGAAAAGGATGGAAAAGTAACAGACCACGAATTAGATTATGTTGTTTCAAAAATCGATCTGAAAAAGGGGCATTGGAACTTTCTTGAGAATACTTTATTAATCAGGAGACATATGTTGTATGAAATACTTAACCTAATAGATGTCGAAATAGAAAAAATGATAGAAGAACTTTCGGATACAAAATACGAGTGGAAAGAGAAAGGAAGTTTCGAAATCTACGAGCTGCTATTAGCATTGTTAGCTAGTGGCAGAGTTGATTTTGTAAGGGGAGATGAAAGGACCTTTATCCGTGATTTTTTATCCTTGTTTAGTTTGAATGATCAGAAATATGCATATTCAAAAGGAAAGGTTTTGGATAGGGAAACTAGAACAATGTTCCTGCAGGAGTTGAGCGATGCACTGGAAAAACATGGTAAGCCTTCTTCTCAAAAATCCTAATAGAAATTATTCCGGAATCTGCCGGTATTTGACGGGATTTTTTTTCCCGTCAAAATGCTATTATCGCTAGACATGTTTGCTTTATTTGTATTTGAAAGACGCAAACATGAATTCCCGCCAATTTATACATCAGATTCCTGAACTGGAAGAACTCATAAAAATAATACAGTATGAGATACAACAGGCTAAACGGCCACCGGAAGAAGTTATTTACGATGATGTAGACTTACGTAATTTTTTAAAAGTTTCAAAACGGACTACTGCTTATTGGCGTGAGAAAGGTTTAATAACTTATTCTAAGCTAGGAGGAAAAATCTTTTACCGGCTTTCAGACATTTTAAATCTTGTAAAAGACAATGAAATTCAGGCTATTAATACTAACCTTAAAATATCCCTATGAAATGCAAATTAAAAACTTGTAGTAGTATAATTCCAAAGACTAGAAAAAAATCTGCTACTTATTGCTCCGATGAATGTTACTATGAAGCAAAAAAAGAAAGAAGTTCTAATCGTTATGCAATAATAAAAGCCCCAGCAGATGAGCTAAGCCGATGTGAAAAAATATTAGCCTATTTCTATGGAATTATAGAGATGAATAAGACAATTTTAGCTGCCGATCTTAAATCGCTGGCATTTAATTTTAATATTTCATCTGGAGAGCATATGGATGAGAAAAAACGAATTTTAAAAGTCATTGGTAAATATGCATATTATATAGAACCATCAAAAAGCGTTACCATATGGAAGTTGAGATAAATCCCATCAGCCTGGATGATAGACTGAAATATATTCAGCAAATTTCCTCCAATCAAGTAGCGAAAAAGCCAAAATTTCAATGGACAACTGCTATTCTGTGTTTTGTAACTGGCGTTATTGTAGTTGTTGGAGTTCTTGAATACCGTAAACGTCAACAACAACGAAAGCTCCCAAAATAATTTATATCACATCTTTTCTGTTTGTGAATTTCCAAATTTCCTTTTTTGATTACTAAGTTCCCCAAAATGGGCATACCTCTTTGGGGGTATATTTCCATTTTGAATTGAATTTATTATTGCTTCATCAATCTTACTATTTAATCATAAGCGGTAAGTTGCTTAATTTTTTATCTATTATTTAGCGGTTTTTACTCTAACCAAAATATTCCGGAACAATCCAATACATGCCTGGTAATTTCCCCTTAGTCATTCCTCATATATTCCGGAATAGACCGGTAAGCTGTTTTATCAGGTATTTTTTTTATTTTTAAAGGATTCGGCTTATTTACCGGATAAGAAGGATAAGGCAGATGCCTGATCCTTCAGTTATGTTTTTTGTGAATTAAATCTCACCACACCATTGAACCAAAACCCAGAACAGCTTGCCCGTGATAAAATAGACATTGCACTAGTGCAATGCGGCTGGGTTATTCAAAATAAAACTCAAATAAATCTTAATGCTGGGATGGGTGTTGCCGTTCGTGAATATCAAACAGATATTGGACCTGCAGATTATGTATTATTTGTAAACAAAAAGCCGGTTGGTATTATTGAGGCCAAAAGGGCTGAAGAAGGCGTTCACCTTATTATGCATGAAGACCAGAGTGAAGGCTATGCAGCTGCCAAACTAAAATACCTGAATAATGAGAAACTTCCTTTTGTATATGAAAGCACTGGAGAGGTAACAAGATTTACAGATTACCGGGATACAAAACCAAGGTCAAGACCAGTTTTTACATTTCATCGTCCGGAGACTTTTTTGGAATATGCCAGGCAAGACAAATCACTGCGTACAAGATTGAATGATATACCTGCTTTGCCAGAAGCTGGATTAAGAGATTGCCAGATCACAGCTATAAATAATTTAGAAAAGTCATTTAAAGAAGCCCGGCCAAAAGCCCTTATACAAATGGCAACCGGTTCTGGTAAAACATACACGGCTATCACTTTTATATATCGCCTGTTGAAGTATGCAAAAGCAAAACGTATTTTGTTCTTGGTGGATACAAAAAATCTTGGCGAACAGGCCGAACAGGAAATGATGGCCTTTGTACCAAATGATGATAACAGAAAGTTTACGGAGCTGTATGGAGTAACGAGATTGAAAAGCAGCTTTATCCCTGATGATAACCAGGTGTATATTTCTACCATACAAAGAATGTATTCTCTTTTAAAAGGAACAGAACTGGATGAAAGTGCAGAAGAGGCAAACCCTAATGAGTTTCAGCAAAAAGAACCTGCACCAGTTACTTATACAGAAAAAGTGCCTATCGAGTTTTTTGATTTTATAGTTATAGATGAATGCCATCGCAGCATTTATAATTTATGGAAACAAGTACTCGATTATTTTGATGTATTTCAAATAGGCTTAACGGCTACCCCTGATAACAGAACCTTTGGTTACTTCAATCAAAATCTGGTAAGTGATTATGGATATGAAAAAGCTGTGATTGATGGAGTACTTGTTCCCTACAATGTATTTACCATTGAAACAAAAATTACCAAGCAGGGAAGTAAAATAGAAATGGGGGAAAAGGTTGATAAACGGGAACGATTAACCAGGAGAAAGTTTTGGGAAAGTGTAGATGAGGACATTGAGTATAGCGGTAAGCAATTAGATAAAGACATTGTAAACCCCAGCACCATCCGTACAATTGTGCAGGCAATAAGAGATAATATGCCGGGCATATTTCCCGACAGGATAGATAAAGATGGAAAGTTTGAAGTACCCAAGACATTGATCTTTGCCAAAACAGATTCTCATGCAGAAGATATTATTGAAATAGTACGGGAAGAGTTTGCAGAAGAAAATAAGTTCTGCAAAAAGATCACTTACAGAAGTGAAGAAGACCCCAAAACAGTATTAAGCCAGTTTCGCAATGATTATTATCCCCGCATTGCTGTAACGGTAGATATGATTGCAACCGGAACAGATATACGGCCATTAGAAGTGCTGGTGTTTATGCGGGATGTAAAAAGCCGCAGCTATTACGAACAAATGAAAGGCCGTGGCACCCGTACTTGCAGCCTGGAACAATTAAAAGCCACTGGCACACCATCGGCTAAGTTTACCAAAGACCATTTTGTAATAATAGATGCAATAGGTGTAGAAAGCTCCCAAAAAACAGATAGCCGCCCATTGGAGAAAAAACCCGGCATGAGTTTGAAAGACCTGCTGCAAAGTGTAGCGATAGGCAACCGTGATGAAGACACTTTAACAACACTGGCCAACCGGTTGATACGACTCGACAAACAAATAAACGAAAAAGAGAAAATCAATTTTGCAGAACAGGCCGACGGGTTTACTATTAACCATGTGGTAAAACAATTGCTGAATGCACATGACCCGGATACGGTCCAGCGTATTGAGAGTGAAGTCAGGAGCAGAATGTTTGATGAAGCACCTGTAAAAGTTGAAGCAGCAATTGAGCAGGAGAAGCAAAAACTATTAGAAGATGCAGTAGCAGTTTTTCATAACCCGGAGTTACGGAATTATATAGTGGATGTAAGGAAAAAATACGACCAGGTAATAGATCATATAAATATTGATGCAATTACTAATATTGGTTGGGTAAAAGACCAGCAGGCCGCTGCTGAATTAACCATTAGCAACTTTACCGCCTGGATAGAAGCGCATAAAGAAGAGATAACTGCATTACAGATTTTTTACGACCAGCCTTACCGCCGCCGGGAGCTTACTTATAAAATGATAAAAGACCTTTTGGAGAAAATACAAACCGAGCAACCGCTTTTAGCTCCATCGCATGTATGGCGGGCATATGAGCAGTTGGGGCAGGCAGGTGGTTCTGCAAAAAATGAACTGATAGCATTAGTTAGTTTATTACGCAAAGTATGTGGTATAGATACAAACCTTACCGTGTATGATAAAACGGTTGATAAGAATTTTCAGACCTGGGTATTTAAAAAGCAGGCAGGAACTACTACCAAGTTTAATGAAGAGCAAATGCAATGGCTGCGAATGATAAAAGAGTATGTGGCCAATAGTTTTCATGTAGAGAAAGAAGATTTTGAACTGGACCCTTTTAATAAAAATGGTGGACTGGGAAAAATGTGGCAGTTGTTTGGGGATAAGACGGATGAAATTATTAATGAATTAAATGAAGTGTTGGCGGCTTAATTATTTTTTATGACATTAAAAGATTTAAATATAGCAATTGCTGAAACTGAAAATTCTGACTGGTATTTTACATACCAGACTGTATTTAATTTTCCGCACATAAATTACAATATCACTTTAAATGGCGTTCCCGCACTGTATGAGTATATTTTGAAGCAAATCGAAGGCTTTGAAAAGGCTGTTTCGTTGCCACAAGAGTTAGTAGCAGTAAAAAAAAGATTTGTCGATGCAAAGGCAACTGTTTTAAGTTTAGTTTCTGATAAAAACTCAAGAAATCATAGCTGGGACAGCAATTTGACTTTTTTGAAAAATAATAGTCCACTGGTATTTCCTTTTGATGCACCGGAAACTCAATTTTTAATAAAGGTTTGGATAGATCAACAAGTATATTATAGCGGTGCATTTGAATTTATGACCGGCAATTTAAATCACACTCAAAATAAGAATTATTGGATGGGATATATGTTGGCATATGAGTTTTTGAGTAAAGATTTTTCTGCAATAGCCGAAAGAAAGGAATCGGAAAAAAAATCAATAGCATCTACAAGGGCTGACTTTCAAAATAAGCTAGGAGAAGCGGAAACACATTTGGCCGAGTATTATGCCCAGGCCCATCAAAAATTTACTGACTATTCAAAAAGCATCGATGAATTAAAGATTGAAAAAGAAAATTTATATACGGGATGGTTTGACAAAACATCAAAAGCCTTTACGGATTTTAATAGCAAATCTTCAAAAACGATTAAAGATTACGAAGATTTATATAAAGAAAAATTAAAGCTTGAAGCTCCCGCAAAATATTGGAGTGAAAGGGCTGCAAAACTACGAAAAGAAGGATACTGGTGGTTGGGTGGTTTGATTAGCTGTATTCTGGTGTCAAGTATAGTATTAGTATGGATATTGGGAAAAACAGCAGATGGAACGATTCAGAAAATCTTTGCCGATACATCTATAGCAGTAAAGTGGTCCATAGCTTTAGTAACTCTCATTTCATTCCTTGCTTATGGAGTCAGAACATTTGCAAAACTCACATTCAGTTCATTTCACTTGGTAAGAGATGCTGAAGAGCGAGAGCAACTAACTTATGTGTATTTAGCTTTGCAGAAAGAAGCAAAAATTGACGCAACGGAACGACATCTTATTATGCAATCATTATTCAGCCGGGCAGATTCAGGCTTATTAAAAGATGATGCATCACCGACGATGCCAGGTAATATTGTAGACCAAATGACAAGAAAATAAAAATGCCAGAGAATAAGAGTATACCAAAAGATTGGAAGTGGGTGAAGGTCTCTTCTATAGCACAGTTATTCAGAGGAATCAATTACACAAAGGATGTCGCTTCCGACAAGCCTTTTGATGGGGGCTTGCCTATTCTGAGAGGAAACAATATAAATGGAGATTTAAACTTTGATAATTTAGTCTATGTTCCAAGTGAACTAATTAAGAAAGAACAATATATTAAAAGGGGGGATGTAATTTTTGCAATGTCTAGCGGAAGTAAACATTTAGTTGGCAAATCTGCTGTTGCAACAAATGATTTTAAAGGTAGTTATGGGGCTTTTTGCGCTTTACTTAGGATTGGTGAAATTGTAAACAAAAAATATATCTCCTATATATTTAAAGGGAACTCATACAGAAAGTTGATTTCTGAAATTGCAAAAGGAACAAATATCAATAATCTAAAAAGAGAACATATTTTAGATTTTGAATTGCCACTGCCTCCTAAACCCACCCAACAAGCAATTGTTTCTAAAATAGAGGAACTCTTTAGCGAGTTAGATAAAGGAATAGAAAACCTGCAGCTGGCACAACAGCAACTAAAAACCTATCGGCAATCTGTATTAAAATGGGCATTTGAGGGAAAGCTAACAAAAGAATGGAGAAAAGCTAAACATTTTATTACATCAAAGGATTTGACTGCTTCAATAACCAAGAAAAGAGTATTAGACTATAAAAGAAAGTTAGAAGAATGGGAAAAATCCAATTCGGTTGAAGAAAAAATTTCAAAACCACAAAGACCTTCAAACCTTGACCCAAAAAATGATTTGTTTGAAGGTTTAGTTAAGAAAGAAACTATACCCGTTGAATGGGAAATAGTTCCTCTTGTTTTTGTTTCAGATAATCAACCAAATTCAATTGTAGACGGACCCTTTGGTTCGTCAATTAATGTTAATGAAGATTATATTGATAGCGGAGTGCCGGTAATAAGAATGGTAAATATTCGACCTTTCAGATTTGTTCAAGACCAAATGAAGTTTATTAAGGAAAGTAAGTTTCAAAGTTTAAGAAGACATAATATTTTACCCCACGATATATTAATTGCAAAGGTTGGTGCAACTATTGGCGATTGTTGCATTTATCCAATTAATCAGCCCGAAGCAATGCTTTCTACAACTGGAAGTTGTAGGATAAGATTAGATAAGAATGTGATGAACACTAAATTTCTTGAATACCATATATTTTTTCATAGAAATACTTTAAAGGATATTGCTTCACAAACAGCGCAGCCTTTTTTAAACATGAAAGTTCTTAAATCATTTCCAGTCGTTTTGCCGACAATAGAAGAACAAAGTAAAATCGTTCAAGAAATAGAAAGCCGCCTCAGCGTAGCCGATAAAATGGAAGAAAGCATCACCCAAAGCCTGCAACAGGCCGAGGCATTAAGGCAAAGTATTTTAAAAAAGGCGTTTGAGGGGAAGTTGCTATGCTAAAAAAATTAATACTTGAAAATTATAGATGCTTTGAAAGAACAGAAATTTCTTTTAAAGCTCTTTCGGTTGTAGTTGGGAAGAATAATGCAGGAAAATCAACACTTATAGAAGCTTTAAGGATTCTGGCCTTGGTAGTTAATCGTTGCAAACGAAATAATTATTCTAAACATCCTGCATGGTTAAGTATAAAAGATGAAGTTTTAGGTATAGCCCCTCAACTAAGTGGGCTAGAAATTTCCTCCTCCGGTATTATATTTATGTATGGAGAAGGACCTGCCAAAATTATTGCTGATTTTGAAAATGGGGTCAAAATAATTATTTATATAAATGAAGAGGCGGATCTCTTTGCCACAATTTTTAATGCAAAAGGAGTAAATGTTGAATCCAAGAAGTTTGCGAGTAGTTTAAAATTGCAAGAAATAAATATTTTACCGCAAATTTCTGCCTTATTGAAGGATGAACCTATAATTAAATATGAGACCCTTCAAAAAAATTTATACACTTATTTAAGTTCCCGAAATTTCAGAAATCAATTAAACTATTATCATAAAGAATTTGAAAAATTCAAGGATTTGGCTGAAAGGACTTGGCAAGGATTAAAGATTGATAGCAGTAGTCACAGCATTAGGACAGAAGGAAATTTATTTCTATTTGTACGAGATAATAGATTTGAAGCAGAAATTGGAATGATGGGTCATGGTTTGCAAATGTGGCTTCAAACTATGTGGTTTTTGTCCCGTTCTAATCCTAATTCTACGATTATTTTGGATGAACCAGATGTGTACATGCATGCTGATTTACAAAGGAGACTCATTAAGTTAATTAAGAACATTTTTAAGCAAGTAATTGTAGCCACTCATTCAGTTGAAATAATGTCGGAGGTCGAACCTGAAAATATTCTTCCAATTAACAATCTAAAATCTAAACAGGAATATGCTAATAAAGCTCCCTTTGTACAAAAAATAGTTAATGAAATTGGTAGTGTACATAATATTGAAATTGCAAGATTGTTTTCCTGTAGCAAATTTTTGATTGTTGAAGGAGAAAAAGATGACGTGAAATTGCTATCTATTTTCCAATCCAAGATTTTTCCTAATACTTTTGAACAATTTGACATACTGCCTAAAATCTATGTTGAGGGATGGGGTGGATGGCAAAGAGTAATTGGCTCAAATAAGGTCTTTAAAGACAATAAAACTTCAATTGTTACATACTGTATTTTTGATTCTGACTACCATACAGAAGAAACTAAGAATAAACGTTTATTTGATGCTAAAGAGAACGAAATAAATCTCCATATCTGGAATAAGAAGGAAATTGAAAATTACTTATTAGTGCCAGCAGCTATTTGTCGTTTAATAAAAATCAAGAGGAAACAAGTTGAAGTTTCAGAGAGTGAGATTTTTGCAATTATTAATAAACTATGCGAAGAACTTAAAGATGATGTGATTGATTCATTTGCTACAGAAATTAGAAACAGAGACACTTCGAAAGAATTAAAAACTATAAATCAACTTGCCAGAAAATATGTTCATGAAAGGTGGGAAAGTGATAGTTGGAGTTTAGTATCTGGAAAAAATATTTTTTCAAAAATCTGTTCATGGGTTTCCGAGAACTACAAAGTATCCTTGAATAAGTTTTTGTTAGCTAGGGAAATTTCATTATCCGAAATTGATTCGGAGGTAATTAAAGTAATAACATGTATAGAAAATAAAATTGATTTTTAGAATAGTATTATGACCAACAACAATATCTCAAGTGCTTCCTCAATCGTCTCCAAAGTATGGGCTTTCTGCAACACCCTCCGTGATGATGGTGTAGGCTATGGCGATTATTTAGAGCAGCTAACTTATCTGCTTTTTTTAAAAATGGCAGATGAATACAGCAGGCCGCCGCACAATCGTAAGATGCCAATACCCAAGGAGTATAATTGGGAAACATTAACCAATAAAAGTGGGGATGATTTGGAGAGGCATTATAACAAACTTCTACGTAATCTCGGTAAGGAAAAAGGAATACTGGGACAGATATTTACCAAAAGCCAGAACAAAATACAAGATCCATCTAAGTTATATAAACTCATTGCCCTTATCAATGCTGAGCAATGGGTGCTGATGGGTGTAAAAGACAAAGGAGATATTTATGAAGGCCTGCTGGAGAAAAATGCAGAAGATACCAAGA
This sequence comes from uncultured Chitinophaga sp., assembly GCA_964641575.1. Classification (GTDB taxonomy): domain Bacteria; phylum Bacteroidota; class Bacteroidia; order Chitinophagales; family Chitinophagaceae; genus JJ008. The sequence goes on from CAZXMP010000010.1 coordinate 27,676, forward strand.
GCGGTGCCGGTCAGTATTTTACACCACGGGCATTAATAAAATGCATGGTAGAATGCCTGCGGCCTGAACCCATGAAAACTATTGCCGATCCTGCTTGTGGTACAGGTGGTTTCTTTTTAGCTGCTTATGATTGGCTCACAGATAATGTGGAGTTAGACAAAGACCAAAAGAAGTTTCTCAAATACAAAACATTCTTTGGAAATGAAATTGTGGCAAGTACACGTAGGCTGGCATTAATGAATTTGTTTCTGCATAATATTGGTGATATTGATAGTGAGAATGTAATGATCTCTCCTAACGATTCATTAATAGCTGCTTCAGAAACCCGCTACGATTATATTTTGGCCAATCCACCCTTTGGTAAAAAAAGCAGTATGACTTTTACCAACGAGGAAGGAGAACAGGAAAAAGAAGACCTTACTTACAACCGCCAGGATTTTTGGGTTACTACCAGTAATAAGCAGCTCAACTTTGTTCAGCACATTAAATCTATGTTGAAAACCACAGGCCTGGCAGCGGTTGTATTGCCGGATAATGTATTGTTTGAAGGCGGCGCAGGAGAAACCGTACGAAAGAAATTATTAGAAACAACTGATCTGCATACTATTCTTCGTTTGCCTACTGGTATTTTCTATGCCAATGGTGTAAAAGCAAATGTGCTGTTCTTTGATGGCAAGCCATCCAATAAAGATCCCTGGACAAAACAGGTATGGGTATATGATTACAGAACGAATATTCACCATACGCAAAAAAAGAATCCACTAAAGCTGGAGGATTTAAAAGATTTCATCACTTGCTATAATCCAAAGAACAGGCATAAAAGAAAAGAAACATTCAGCGAAGCAAATCCCGAAGGTCGCTGGAGAAAGTTTACTTACGAGGAGATAGTTGCCAGAGATAAAACGAGTTTGGATATTACCTGGCTAAAAGATAAGTCATTAGCGGATTTAGATAATCTTCCTGATCCCGATGAATTGGCATTGGATATAGTAGAAAATTTAGAAGCCGGGTTAGAAAGTTTTAAAGCGATTATTGCATCGCTGAACGCAAAGAAGTAGGTACTATAGACAAATCTGATAAATATATAAGTCATGCGTTTTATACTCACTCTTCTGGTTCTTAGTCTTTTTGTATTGCCATCCTGTTCAAATAAATCTGGTAGCAACAAAGAATCAGGGAAGGTTATTTTTAAAGAAGGTCCAATGGACTCTGCTTATTCAAAGCTCAGACCCGCTATACAATCATTCATAGTGGATAATAACAAAGCAACTATTGTAAAAGCAGCTAATGGCACTCAATTGCTTGTACCAGCCAATTGCTTTGTAAAAAGCAATGGCGACGTAGTGGATGGAAATGTGGAGATAAAAATTGTGGAAGCATTTTCGTTGCAAGATTTTATTACATCCGGACTGGCTACAAAATCCGGGGATAAGCTGTTGATCTCAAATGGCATGATGTTTATTAATGCAATGGTTGGTGATGAGCAACTTCAATTAAAAGAAGGAGCTTCTATTACGGTTTCGATGCCTACTATGGGTAATAATAATGGTTTTGAAATGTTTACTGGAGATGGTTCTAACTGGAAAGTGGATAGTTCAATGACAGAAACAGATTATACATTTCCATTACCACTTGATCTGCTTTACCCGGAGGGTAATAAATTTTTCTTTACCTGTATAGAACATTCTGATGATTATGATGATAAGTGGGCCTACTTAGATACAACGATTATTAGTGTTACAGATACAAAATACGAGAACACAATTATTGCAACAGAAGAATTTAAGAAACGTAGTTGGGTGCTAAGAAACATGATGGAGTTTATGAGTTTTTTTACTAACCGTGATTATTATTTTGGCGATGAAGATTGTATGAATAAGAAACACAATTATGATATATGGAAGGTGTATTATGAACATCCGCAACGGTCTTTCAGAGAATCTGATTCTATAGCCCGGAAGATGTACATTGATTATTTTACTGCCAACGAGAAAAAAATAGCTGCTTTTTGTAACGATGTAAATAAATATAAACGAGAATATTATTCAAACTGGACCGATACCAATTATTATTTTGACTTCAGAAAAACTTCTTTAATGGATTTTTATATGGAACCCTTAAAATATTTTCCGGCATCAGCTACCAAAGAATTTAAACTGATTAATAATCATGGAGTAGACCTTAACGCAACAGATGCATTTGATCAGCTTAAAGCAAAGGGGTTGGATATTGCGGAGATCAATGAGTTGCTGACTTATAATTTCAAGAAGCAATCCATGCTAAGAATATTGGTGAGTGCCAAAGAGGTAATTAAAAGCAAGGAAAAGCTTTCCAAAATGTATGAAGCAACAGTTTTTTCTGTATCTGTTATGGGATGGATAAATTGTGATCTTTTTTATAATGACCCTGCTGCTGGCAAAGCCGAAATGCTTATCACTGATAACTCAAATAACAAATTGGATTTTATTGATTTTTCTTTGGTAATACCTGATATGAATGCCAGGCTAAATAGTTTTCCGGCTAACCCTGGTTTTTATTCTTTTACCCAAGCCGACGGTCCCTATACCAAGCTTCCTATTGGAAGTAAAGCCGTAATAGTTGGTGTTTCTATGCGCCAGGATTCGCTATTTTTTGGAAGCAAGCCAATTATTATTAAAGATGGGCTTAATAGTAGTTTAACAATGAGGCATATTAATTCTGAAAGCTTAAAGGATTCACTTCAATTGGCGGTGAAGTTGTAATACTCTTTTTGTAGTTTATATAAACTTTCGCTACCAGTATTTTTGCTTTAGTATATATTTTCATCTTCCTACCTTTACTCAGCATCAGCCCGGGCTTAAGAAACAAGGAATATCGGCTATACGCCAAGCTCTGACGTTACATGCCACTTTAAATGAGCACCCTACAAATATTCATACTAGTTGACATTATCCTTCTGCTAATTGCAGCCAAACTCATATTTAATAACTTTAAGTCATTTAAAAAATCTATTTATTGGTTTATCTATCCAAACTTTATATCTATATGGTCAAAGAAAATGTGGAACAAAGATTTCAACAATTCTTTCAAAATGGAAATGTTTTTACTTTTTGCATTCATACTTTTCTGGCTAAGTCTATTTCTGTATAAATGGCTTATTCAGTAACTTTAATTTCTATCTAAGCCTTAACGTATGAGAGTATTTTTAATTCTTCTTTTGCTTATTTCCGGAATTCCTTCTCTAGCCCAAAAAAAAGAAATTGGTAAAGCCATTACAACAGATGGAAGAAGAATTATTCTATTTGATGATGGAACATGGAAATATGATTTAGAACCAATACCCGTTGAAAGGGGAACCGCAATACCCGATACTACTGAAGATTTATACAACAAACAGGTAGGTGGCGAGTATCAAACCAGCCCTTATAATAAAAAAGAGTGGCGGTCAAACCGGACCAAATTTTCTGTTTGGTTCAACCCTAAGAAATGGAAAATGAACCTGATGAATAATGCTCCTCCTACTGAAGTGAGCTTTCATTTTATTGATATTGTTTGTGGTGTTTTAACCGAAAGGCTGGATGTTGACATGGAAACATGGGTGCATACTACTAAATTATACCGCAAACAAAACTTTCCGTCTATGAAAATTCAAAAAGAAGAGTGGAGGACAGTTAATGGGTTGAATGTTTATTTCATGGAATGGGAAACGGGAGATAATCGTACTAATCTTAAATGTTATAGTTATTTTACCAAAAGTAGTACTGAGCTACTTCAAATGACTGTGTCTGGTCCACCCTCAGTCGCTATTGACCGACAAGAAGAGATATTCAGAATTCTAAATGGCCTGGTATTAAATAAATAAATTCTCTTCATTTACTTATTTCTCAGCCCAGCTAAAGGAAAAACAACCCTTCGTTATCTTCATTTGACAAATCGGGATATACTGTAAATAATAAGTCCGCTTGATGATTTACTCTTTTAATCTAGTCGTATTTGCGAAAGTTTACGATCCCAAAACAATTTTTATAATGATTTGAACTTCACTTATTTGAATAAAAAAAGCGAAAGTCATGAGAGCTGGAAAGTTTCGTATATTTTTGAGTTGGCAGCAATAATATTATGACACACCCTAATAAAATTCAAAGCATACTTTTTGGGACTCTGATAATTCTTTTATCAGCTTGTAGCTCTAATGACCAAAAGGCTTTTCAACAAACACTTTCTGTAAAGTTTGACACTTTGCAAATTGACAATACAAAAGACACATTAGTATTTGGCTCAAAAGGAACAGGCTTGTTCTTTGAGAAAGAATCATTTGAATTACCAGACGGTACAATTCCGAAAGGAAAAATTTCTATTCAATTAAAAGAGTGCTATAGTAATTCCGACATTGTAAGAGAAAACTTGACAACTACGTCCAATGGAAGGATTCTTGAGACAAGAGGGATGATTAATGTGTTAGCATTTTCTGATAATCAGGAATTGAAACTTAAACAAGGCAAAAAGTTCATTATCCATTTTGCAAAAGACACGTCAGACAGGAAAAAGCAAATGAATTTATTTTACGCAAACAACAATGGAGATGCCCCAATTGATTGGAAACTTGATAGTGTGACACTACTCAAGCCGACAGCATACATGTCTGGCTGGATGACAACAGGATATGTTGGTGGTGATACATCAAGAAATGGTGGTTTCTATTTCAAAGGACAAAAAGAGGAAGGTATATATGATTACTTCTACAAAAATTTCGACAACACAAAATTACAAACGACAAAAGAAGACTTACAAAACAAAATTTATGAAGCTGAATTTGTTGTCACCAAACAAGGAAAAATAACAAACGTCAAAATAACAGAAGAAGTCTACGACACTTCAGGGAAAAGAATTCCATCTAAAGGTAAAGCTGACCCATATTTCTATGAGTATATGAGCAAGATTCCAACCTTAGAAGCTTATTATGAAGATTATGGAAACGGTGACATGAGGCCATTTGATGCTAAGTGCAGCTTCTATATATCAATGGGGCTATTTCCCCCTGATTATAGAAACAACGAAAACTACAATAAACTTTTTAACCAAAAATATAGTGCATTTAAAAATAATACTGTTGAATCAATGAATGACGCAGAATTAAATTATTACATTTTTAGTTCAGCAAAATTGGGATGGATAAATTGTGATTTCTTTTGGGAAATAAAGGATGAAAAAATAGATTACATAGTTAAAGCTGACCCACAATCTAAACCTAATATCAAATTAGTATTTAAAGAAGCTAAAAGTATTTTGACAGGCACACTTGAAGGAGATAATTATATTTTTAAAAACGTTCCAATTAATCAAGACATAAAAATTGTAGCAATTAGTTTCAAAGGCAGCAAACCTTTTTTGAGTATCTCTTTGACAAAAACAGACAAGCAAATATTTGATAAGTTTGACTACAAAGATTTTGCTTTAACAGACTTAGAGAAGCAACTTAACACACCGTGACAGAGAATTACTACTGCCAACAAAAGTATTTGCAAAAGCAGGGCTGGACATTGTAACATCAGCTATGTGCAGTCATCGGCTGCAGTTCGGGCTCGACGTTCAATGTTCAGCTTTAGTTCTTAACTTCAACAACATATTTTCAAATAGGCATTTATACCGGGCTGGACAATCAATGAATTCCCTGCCTTCGCAAATACCCGAACGTTGCAAGCTAGCTTTATGACACATCTTAACATCCCCAAACATCTTGAGACAGCTTTTGAACAAGGATTCATCTACAAAGACGAATCAAATAACATTTATAAACTTTACACACATATAATTGGCGACATAATAATTAAAGATGGCTACATCGTTGCATGTGACCCTTTCCTTTATAATAGCGACTTGCCCTTCACGACAAAATTCCAAACGGGTAATTTTCCTGTTGAGTTAGCAGTTGCGCAAATTAACGATGACGAAAGAGTAGCATTCGCCAGAATAAAATTTTCTAATGAATCTCCTATTTCATGGACAATTGCTGTTTGCGACGGACAAGACATTTCAAAACTTAACGTTGATGAAATATTTGGTTATGGCGTTGACGCAGGGACTGGAGCTTTCATGGACACTTCGGCGGCCAAAGAGTTCATGAACTTTTTGACAGAAAAAGAGAACAACTTTCAAATTATGATTGAAGAGATGGAAAAAAACTACAAACACACATGGGACTGGTTATTGTGGGATAGAAATAATACAAACGTTGCAATGTTTAAGTCTGGTTGGGGTGACGGGTTATATGCTACTTATATCGGCTATGACAAAATAGGTAGTATTTGCAGACTTGTAACTGACTTTGCTGTTATTGATTAACGACACTAAATAAGCCAGCTTGCACCATGCAGTTTTGCGGCAGCGGGGGCAACGTAAAACAATTGCCCCACCGACCGCAAAGCTGTGAACGTTGGGCGAAATTCATATGAAATTCATACACATATTGATATTCCTTTTTGTCTCTATTTCCCTTCCCGCACAGATTAACCAAACTAAGGCCTTTCAACTGGTTTTAGAAGGTGATGAAATTGGTAAGGAGTATACTTTCAGCAAAAGAGCAAAGGACCTGTATGATAGTTTGATCCTTGTTTATTTAGGCGAAATAACTACCGACAAAAAACGGGTGCTAAAGATATTGACTTCTCGATGGTATTGGGGGTCGTCGCCAAGAGCAACAAGTAGAATTATTATTTTCAATCAGCAAAATCAATATATCGGAGACTACTACCTTACAATGAACTACGACATTCCTAAAAAAATTGAAGATAGGTCATTAGTCTTTTTTCATATGTCACCAAGTGAATGCGATCCAACTCTCATCACAAGAATAAGTTTCAAAAAAGGAATTCCCAAAAGATTCTTCCTTAAATGCAAAGGCAAGCAAGGCGACTTTTATAGCTTCTCACAGAATTTATAGGAATCAACTGCGCCCAACAGAGTTTGGGAATATGGCGACTTAACGAATATATTCCCATCGGCATATAGCTACTCAGCGAAATACCAGCTTACGAATAAGCCCAGCTACATAAAATATATTTTCATCTTCTTATCTTTACTCAGCATCAGTCCAGGCTGTCGTAACACAGAATATGGCAATATCACCAATGCTTCAACGTTAGCTGCAACTATGAGAAAAAAGTAGAAAAAATGCGTTTTTTTGTATTCCTATCAATTTTTGCTTTCTCATGTGCGAGTCGGCCACCTATTTCTGGAACCTTTTTTTCAGATAAACAAGATGCAATTATAATTGAAAGCAATAAGGGATTGTTTGAAAAATATGGTGCCGCCCCAGTTGAACGATTAAGCGTAAATCAAACGAGGAGAAGATTGAAGTTTAAATGGGTCGCCAAGGGCCGTATTCCGATTTTGCAACGCCATCCTCACCGATACAATTTCGATCTGCTTAAAAGCAATGACGATAGTTTTATAATTCGCCCTAAATCAAAAAAGGCTATTTCTTATTTTGAAAGGCGTGACTCAATTGTATTTAAACCAAACTATCTTTTAATAGATCGATCTGTACGCCTAAACAAAATTGTTTTTCATTCAAGTAGATGTTATGGATTATGTCCTGATTACTCGTTAGAGATTGATAGTATTGGTAATTTAAAAACGACAAATCGTGGGAGTGCAGAGCAACAAGTAAGCCCAGTGAAAAATTATATTGGGAAGCTTTCAGCGGATGAATTCGCTAGACTACAGCGACTCATCGCCTCAGCTCAAATTAGAACTTTGCGTTGGGCACCAAGAATGTGTTGCGATGGACCGATCAAGACATTAATTATTTATTCTAATGTGCCCAAGATTCATGTTACTGCAATGTGGACACCGGTTGTAAGTTGGGATTTAGTCAACTTTTTGAATTCTCAGTTTAAACACCGGTCACTTGTGGAGACAGAAAATCAATTTACTTACGAAAAGTAAAGGGCTGCTGCTAACAGCGAGTTTGGCGCAAGCCTGGCATTTGTAATGTTATTCAACAATTGTAATTCTATTTATCTTTAACAAAGGTTCTGAACAATTGTTATTCTAATTCCACAACTGCACTAAGCCCAATGTTGTTTGCAATCAAATGAAAGTCATTAAAGATCAAATATTTTTACTACTATTAATCCTGCTAAGCTCATGCTCAAATAAAAGGTCTTCAAAACCTATTGATAACATACAAGAACCAGCAGCCAGTTTACCAAGAAAAGAGTTTGAATTCACAAAAGCTACTTTATATACAATTGATAGTGAAATTTATAACGAGCCAGATACCATTGTGGATTTCAAAGATGGATCCCATGCATATGAAAACTTTTTCAGAGGGGGATCTTTTATAGATTCCACTGGTAAGCCTATTCATAAGCGGTTTACAAGATTCAATTTGACAAAAGACCAAATCAATATTCTCAAAGACAGTTTCATTTATAAATTTTGTAATATTGACATACATGCATGCAAACCAATTTACCGAGACGTTTTTGTTTTTTATGACTCCTTAAATAAAGTCATAGCTCAAGCACCTATATGTTTTGGGTGTAGTCAAGTTCTGATCCATCCAAGAATGGATGAAATATGTGAGCCAAATTCTACTTTGGACTTCAAAAAATTGAAATATTTTATTTTCCACATTAAAAGTGAATAACCTGCCTACAACAAAGGATTTGGCAATAGGGCGGGGCGACAATTATACTCTAAGCTTTTGCTCGCTATTCGGCTTCAGCTCCTGCCTACGAATACAGGCTAACACTTCGTATTTGCGAAAGTTTATGTCCGCAAACAATTTTTATAATGATTTGAAGTTCAATTATTTGAATAAAAAAGCGAAAGTCATGAGAGCTGGAAAGTTTCGTATATTTTTGAGTTAGCGGTAACTACAATGAAGCTTCTCATTCTGACAATATCATTTTCTTTTGTGGCACTTTTTTCTGACGGACAAGTCAAGAGTGACACGACCGTAACAATTAAATATGTTGACAGTTTAAAACGAGAAATTGCAGATTTAAAGCAGAGAAGTAATTTTTTATTTTGGAGTTATCAGGAAAAGGCAAATGTTTCTAAAGTTGACACCGTATTGATTCGCCCAGACTCTTCGATAATTACTTTTTATTCTAAAGACGGAAACATCCTAAAAAGACAGTTCAACGTTCTTGACAAGGACAATGACATAGTTCAATACACTATTTATTATTATAACAACAAACAGCAGGTAAGCTACATTGAGGACTGGCAAACCCTGAAAGACGAATACTTTGATGGAAGATTATCCAGTGCAGAGAGACTTGAGTATGATAGTTTAGGCAGACAGATATTAAGCGTCAAATACCTTGATTCAGTTCGGCGGACAATTCGTAAAACTTTTCATTATGACAAGAGTGGGGCAATCGAAACTAAGACTGACATAATTAAAAGTTATGCTTTATGGGACGAGTAGTATACCGCTAACATGGAGTTTGCTGCTATGCTGGCAGACGAATATATGCTCAGCTTCATATCGCTATCATCCCATATCCAGCCGACGGAACTCTATCAGCTTTTGTTGTTATCTTCATCATCAGTTTTTCAATCGGCAGCAGCTCCGGGCTGGACATTATAAAATACCAGCTCAGCAGCAAGCTCTGACCGTTGTTAGCTAACATAAGAACCATCCTATAGTGCCTATTATTCTTTTTATACTATTTTTTCTCCCTGCAATTTCTTTTGGACAGGAAACTCTTCTACAAATAGAAATTTATCTTAAGGGTATACCTGATAGTACCTTTTTTTATTTAAATGATGAGGACTCGAATATCGATTCAAGTTTTAGTCAAAACGAAAAAATAAGCTTTAGGTATTCAAAGAAAAGTAATCAACCGGTTGGGCTCACCGTTATTTCAAAAGATAGAATGCAAGGTTATGTATTCTGGGTCGAAAATGAGTCGATTAAATTGGAAGGTGTTTTTAAGGATTTAAGCCCACTTTCCACGAGCAATTCTATTACGCAGAAAGAGTTTCAAGAATATACATTATTAACAAGCCCTCTTCAAGATTCTCTTTCAAAAGCTACAGTAGAATATCGAAATTCCATTACTAGCCGAAAAACCGATACAATATTTCATAAAGCAAGAATTACTCGGTTTTCAAGGCTATTAAAGGAAGTAAATATTGACTTTTTTAAGAAATATCCGAATTCTATTATAAGTACTCATATACTTTTTTTTGAAGCCACACACAAAAGATTATCAAATGAGGAAGTACTTACCTCATTTAAGCAGTTAAGTCCTGAACAACAAAACTCATCCATTGGGCAAGGAATATTAAAAGCAATCGCTCTTTACCAGAATTCTGTAATTGGTGGAAAAGCACCAGATTTTACTTTAAATGATTCAGATGGAAATTCTGTAAGCTTATCTGAGTTTAAAGGAAAAAATGTTATTCTATTTTTTTGGGCCTCCTGGTGTGGCCCTTGCCTGTCAGAATTACCAGATATTATTCAATTTTATAAAAAGTATAAGCATACTGAATTAGCCATTATCGCTGTTTCACTTGACCAAAAAAAGGATTTATGGCTTTCCGCAATTCAAAAATATTCAATACCCTTTATCAATATTTCTGACTTAAATGGATGGATGAATGAGGTTGCACTGATTTATGGGGTTTCAGGTGTTCCTGATAATTTCTTGATTGACAAAAAGGGCAATCTAGTTGTTAGAGAACGTGGATTTAATGGCATTAAAAATAGCTTGTTAAATATACTTGAGTGAATTACGGCAGCTAACATCGGGTTTTCTGCTATGCTGGCTGAAGAATATATACTGATCGTGCCGTTCGCTTATCAGCTACAGTCGTGCTGGACGAATAAAGCCGAGCAGCATAACATATTCTCATCTTCATTAACTTTACTCAGCAGCGGTTCGGGCTAACGAATCACAGAATATCAGCACAGCAGCAAGCCCTGCCCGTTGTGCAAAATTCCATAAACAACCCTTATACTGACAATAATGAAACTTATCTATTCGCTTGTATTCTTGATGTGCTTGAATATTTCTTGTAAATCACAGACAATCTCAAAAATTGACACATCCTTTGAGTTTTTTGATATCACTTTTTATTCTTCAGAATGTAATGGTACTTGTCCGGACATAACACTAAATATTAATAGCCAAAAAAAGACTCAACTTATTCGGCAGATTTTTAAATCCAAAGGAGTTGTTGACACCTCTAAATCTGGAGGCTTTAAAGGCGAATTAAGTCAAAAAGATTTTGATAAACTTATCTTGCTAATTAAAGATATAAATTGGGACAATGTCGATTGGCCTAAGGTTACATGTTGCGATTTGCCAATTAAAACTGTCATGGTAGGAGTTAATGGTTTTACAAAGAACTTTAAATCGATGAAGTGGCCTAAGGAAGCGAATAAACTTATAGAGTTCCTGACTGAGCTAGGTACAAGCGTTAAACTACCTAAATATTCAGGCCCAATGGATTTCGAGGTTATGATCAATTAAACTTCGCACATCAGGGGGTTTTCTGCTATGCTGGCTAAAGAATTTATCCTTGTCTTTATATCTCTAGCGGCTGTATCATGGTTCGACTTTTCTTCGCAACATCAATAGAAATTTATTCAGCATAACAATTCTTTTTATCTTTAGTACCTGACAGAAGTAAAACAGAATATCAGCACGAACGTTAGCGGCAATCCGATATGCAAAAATTTATCATATTAATTATTTTTCTTTGCTTCGTTTTTGTATGCGAAGCCCAGGTTGTCAAAGATACACTTGACATAACCTTAACATCTTTTGTAAAAAAAGAAGGCAGTGATGAAATATTATACATCGCCGTCTTTATTAAATCTAATCTGAACAAATCAGTAGTTGTAGACGATTCTCAAAATTGGATAAAATGCCCGAACACAGCCGGAGTTAAGCTGCTAACTCAGTACCTCACTGATTCTTGTTTTAGTGATCATTCTGGAAGTGATTGTCACGTAATGTCAGAAGATAAGTTACAGCCTAAAAAGAAAGTTTTAGATGAATTCAGTAATTACTCTTACATAATTCCCTTTAGAAAAGTTGCGTGGTTAAAGGAAGATGGAGAAAACAAACGGATTGTCAGAGCAATTGGAGTATTTCGTTTCAATCTAGAACTACCCTTTTGGGTCGACAATAAGCTCAATATAGCTAAAACTAAGAAGTGGCTTTACTATGCGAATTAAATTCAAATGTAACTACATAGGGTTTGGTGCAACCCTTGTTGCCCTAAATCTGAAATTGACCGAAGTGGCCGGCCATTGCCAAGCCCTGACCGTTAGGCGAAATTGACCTTGAATGCGAGTAACACTTTTAATATTTCTATGTATCATATTGAAAACTGCTTCCGGACAGTCTTCATCTGACACAGCCCAAGGCTATGTACCTGTTATTTATGGTGAAAGGTTGGAGGGGTTTGTAGACAGCCTAAAAAAAAGAATACTTATGGACACAGCAAAATTTAATGAGGCTGACCTTATCTACACCGCCTCAGGCAGACGCAATTCAAAGTCCTATTCGAAACTCATCATCGTTAACGGCAGTTATATTTATAAACTGGATATAGTTTCACCAAAACAAGTCGTTGAGTTTACAAATGAACTTTTAGACCATAAGAAAATAAAATCTGTGACCGTACTAGATAGTTCGAAAGCATCACCTTTATTTGGATCAGACACATGGAATGGAGTTGTGTTGATAACAATCTGGGATAAGGCAAGATTCAGCCCAAAAGTTGCAGGGCTGACAATACACAAAAAAAAGTCGGGTGACAATTTTACTGAAAGAAAAAAAGGCGAGTTGCTAATCCGTTACTAACTACCCCTAACAGCGGTTTGCCAAAATACGGGCTAAAGAATAACAGTTAGACAACTTATCTTTATTGAACGGTAGAAAATTGGCTAAGCTGAAGTATGACAATCCTTGACGACATAAAACTTGACGAATACGAAAGTGAAGACATTTTCAACATCGTTGTTAAACTTGAAAAATCATTTGCACTTAAGTTTGACAAGGACGCTTTCCTAAACGTAAACACGTTTGGCGATATATGTGACGTCATAGAAAGCTATATTAAATACGACAACAAAGAAGACTGCACGAAGCAACAAGCATTTTATAAAATAAGGGCAGCAATCACCGAGACACAGCTAATTGACAAAAAATTTATCAACCTTGACAGTAAGCTCGTTGACCTTTTCCCAAGGCAAAATCGCAGACTACAAGTCAAATTATTCCAAATAAAGTTAGGAGTAAATCTAAAATTCCTTACCTATCCAGGTTGGTTGTCATTGACACTCATCATCGGAATTTTAGCATCTTTCATAGCATTTTTCTTTGACTGGAAAATTGCGGTTACAGGAATTACCTTTTTTGCACTTGCACTTAATGTTGCTGACAAATTAGGAAAGGACTTAGCAGTTGAAACAGTCAAAGAGTTGACAGAGAGAGCGGCAGCCGAATATTACGTTGATATGAGAAGTTCTAAATTGACAGTTAATAGAAATGAAATTTTAGATACTATCAAAGAAGCTTTCATTAATGGACTTGCTATTAAGAAAGAACAATTGACAAGAGATACTAAATTCAGTTGGGCTTAAAAGCACTGGTCTAATAAAAGGTTTTGTGCAATTGTGGCATGACATAGAAACAATCATCGGCAGTACATATCCAAGCTTCATATTCAGTAGCTTAATTTGCTGGGAAGCAGTTCTAAACTTCGACTTTTAATTTTAATTTTAATTTAGCAGCGGTTATGGGCAGATGATTTACCAATGTCGACACTTTGCCAAGCCGTAAACTTTATAAGCTATAAATGATAATAACCCGTATCCATTTATTTTTGTTTTTCTTCATGCACATCATTGTATTAAATTCTTGTAAACAAAAAGTAACACATAGGGACGCTGTAAAATATATAAACTCTGTTAATAGCATAGTCGGTAAGGCAGCTAAGGAATCTTCTCAATATATAGTTTATAAGGTTAAATTTTTCGAAGGAATAGTTAATTCATCAATTCAATCTACTTCAAATGATTTACCTGCCCATTTCGATACGGCGAAACTAGAGGTTTTTAAAGATAAACATCAGCGGTATAATAGTTATTTAGATAGTCTTCTAAACGTTTTGTACAAGATTGATGAAATAGATAAAAGTATAAATCTGAAAGCAAAGGCAATTCAATATATTAAACACCAATTAGAACTTCACAATGAAGACTTCCAAAGCAATCTTGTAAACTATTTTGGTTTACCCTCAAAACGTACACTTTCTATTTCATTAGGATTAGCAGGAGATAATCTCGATCGAAGTTTTTCAGAAATTAATGCATCAAATATCAAGTATGCAATTAAGTATCGAATAAGCGAAAAAGAGCTCCTTGATAGCGGCTTCTAGTCAGAGAAGCTTGATGAGTTCGAAAAATTACTCTCTTCTATTTTTAAATGAATACTTACTCCTATTTTTTGCAATAGACCAGTTAACGCTCTGAAATAAATTGTATAACGATTTGAAGTTGAATAATTTCAATAAAAAATCGAAAGTTATGAGAGCTGGAAAGTTTCGTATATTTTTGAGTTAGGCGCAATTGGAGCTCCTATACCTAAAAGATGAAGAATACATTTTCATTATTATTGTTAGTACACATGTTATTTGCTTTCACTGTGCATTTTCAGGAGTCTATTTTAATCCATTATAAAGACTATGATGTTCAAATCCGTCATGTAAAAGCTTTTGGAGATACTATTCGGTACAATCGTAGCTCGACAGAGGACTTCAAAGTAGTAATTTTTAGCTCAATGGGCAAAAGCTACCTTGAGCGTTATGTATACGGCAAACTTGTTGAATCTGGCCACTACGAAAATTCCTTAGACACACTAAAAAGATATGTAGGCAGTAGAGATTTAAATGGTGATCACGGTCCAATAAAAGTTCGAAAATATTTTGAGCCGTTAAAAAATGGTACTTGGCTTACATACAAGAATGGAAGAGTCATCAAAAAACAAACGTATTTATTAGGAATAAGTCAAGATTGATATAGGCGCCTAACAGTAGGCTTGCCAAAAGCCTAGTTTCAATAAATTCAAATCATTGATTAATTTCCACCATCCTTCGACAAGCCCTGAACGTTAGCAGAAATATTACCACGAAACAAGCTTACAAAAAACGAATGGACGACATTTTTAAAAATTACGAAAAAACAATTACGAAAAAACATAGTGTAAATTTTACACCTAAATACAAAGAAGAATTTAGGACAAGTGTAAATAATACACTTTTTGTCGCCATTGCCGAAAAAGCTGTTGAAAAACTTGGTTGGGATATAGTATACAAAGACGAGAAAAATATAGAAGCAAAACGAAAGGAAATAAACTTAGGTATTGAACGTTGGACAGAAGTCATTACAGCAAGTTATGAATATGGCAATGTTGTTGTAAAAAGTGAGAGTTTGGGTAATGAAATGTGGGATGTGGGAAGAAACTCAAAAAGGGTAAAATTATTTATTTATGCTTTTGAAGAAACTTTAAAGGCTTTTGACAGACAAGCATTAAATGAACTTGAAAAGGAAATTGAAAAGAAAAATAATTGGGATGATTATGTAATCCCTGAAACTTTGCCACAACCAAAGCAAATAAAATCACCAAACATTGCAATTCCAATTATTGGTGGACTTATTATTTCTTTAATTCTTGGATTTGTGTTAGCTTTTATTTCCGTGAAAGGAATGTACATTATTTTCTTATTTGAGTTTTTGGTGGCAACTGTTATTGCATTTGCAATGAAACATTTAATCAAGCTTTCAAATTTCACAGACTTCAATAAACTGCTATATTTATTAGCTGGAATGATAATTCTGATTTATATATCAAACCAATATTTTCAATATGAAATCATTTTGAATGAAAATAGTTATGACAGAATTGGGTTTTTGCAATTTTTAAAACTAAGGCTTTCACAAGGATTGACAATAAAAAATCTTAATACTGGTTGGATAGGTTTAGTAATTAGTTGGATTTTACAACTGGGCTTAACAGGACTTTTTGTTTATTTGAAAATTGTATCAGTTTTGACAAAATACACAATTGAAAGAGTTCCAGTCGAAGTCGTTGATTTTGCATATTACCATTTCGTGAAAGAAAAAACAGAAGAAGAAGTTAGAAATGAACTTGCCAAAAAGGGTTGGACAGATAAAATAAATCAAGACGAAGTATTTGAAGCGATTGGAGGTTTTCAAAACGTAACAGAATTGAATAGAATAAAATAGAAGAATCCTTCTGCTAACATCAGTTTGCAAAATGGCGGCGGAAGTGCTTCGATGAAACATTTGTGTAAGATGGAATTCTATTGAACTTATGTGCTAAAAACCGCCCCATCCCCAAGCCGAAAACGTTAGGCCAACATGATTCGTTATCTAAAAATATTTTGTGTGTTGACGGTATTACTTTCCTGTAAGAGGGCCAAGACCGACTCCGGTACAACAATGCCGCAATCCTTTTCGGGGCAAGTTCGACTGATTGAAGCAAAATGTTGCCCTCCTGGTTGTGGGGTTATCGCTTGGGCAAATGCGCAAAAGTTCAAAGTAACTGAGTCAGACGCTCCTTCATTAAAAGGGAAGACAATTTTCCTTATCGAAAAATGCCCTGAGTTTTTAGGAGACGGCTTTTTCAAAACTGGACAGATGTATAATGTAAAGGCTACAAATAAAGCTGACAGTTCGTATTTGTTGGTAGGACTTTCTGAAAACGAAAAATTACCAGTCTATTGGTCTGAAAAGACTGAGCTTCAGCAATAATGCGCCTAATAAAGGCTTTAATAAAGTCGGGCTTACGACCTATCTTTCGATTGTAAAACATTTATCAACTGAGGTGCTAAAGTAAGGAGACCTAATTTCAAATACCAGATCTTCTTAAAGCCCTGAAACGTTGTTCGATATATTATGAAGGTTTCTTTTTTATCCATATTTATTTGCTGTTGTCTGCTTTCAATAGGGCAGACTAGCATTGGGGAAATAACTGATAAAAGTATTCAGCAGAGAGTTTTACTTATAAAGCATAGGACAGATAGCTTTCTGTTAAAAACAGTCAATAGAAATGTATTTGGGAAGCTCAATGCTAATTTTGGAGTAACGTACCAAATTGGAAAGTTTGGTAGGAATTATCAGTTCTTGAACAAAGAGGAACAAGACCCTGAAAATATTTATGCTTTATCACAATACTATTCTATTAATGACAGAAGTATAGGGCTCTCAGATACTATTGGTGTTTATTATTTAGAGTTGAAAAATAAATTTGCTCCTGAAACAAACAGTTTGGAAGTTAGGTTTACATCCAATGACGATTACCTTAAAGTCAAAGCGTTGAATTATTTGTACAATGCTACAACCCAGGAAAGGTATAAAAAATTGATAAAGCTGAAGAAACTAAAAGATCCCATCATCATAATTAGCGTTGACGGCAAAAGCAATACTTATTTTGTCTTAGTGAAAGACAAAAACAGGATACACAATTATGCTCTATAACAATATATTGCACAACATGAACTGGTTATAAGGCGGCTATCGAATATGTTCTCAATTTCATATCGCTACTCAATGATATATCCGGCTAACGAATAAAGCCAAGCTTTAGAATATATATTCAGCTTTATTATCTTTACTCAGCAACAATTCGGGCTGTGTAACACTGAATATCGCCACATCGTTAAGCCCTGAACTTTGTATGTAATTTAATTCGACCCCTCGTCACCAATTGACAGACTAAAAAATGAGTGTATTTTCCTATCATCTTGTAAAACTATCCTTGGCCTCTGCTCTCAGGATTATGATTTTTCCTATTAACTCGAAACAAATAAACGGTTTGATTCATGCAGAAACAATGTCTGCTATGATTTTAGGTTCTCCAATTTTCTCTAGCTCAAGAATTTTCAACAGAGAAACTGTTGTTTTTGCACAATGGGAAAATGAAGATTATTTAAATGAATTTTTACAAACAAATACTTATGGAAAGCAAATAGCAAAAGGTTGGCATATAAGATTAGAATATCTAAGGCAATGGGGTAAAATTTCAGGATTCCAAATTCCGACTGTGGTAAGAGAAATAGACAACGAAAAACCTGTTGTAGCTGTAACAATTGCTCGAATGAAGTACACCCAAATACCACGGTTTCTTCGTTGGGGAAGACCAGTAGAAAAACAAGTTCGTGACCATAGTGGCACCACCCTATCTTTGGCATCAATTAGATACCCAAATATTGTTTCCACTTTCTCAATTTGGAAAACACAAAAAGAAATGACTGATATGGTTCATGGTCACAGCAAAATGCCACAACCCAAAAGACATATCAATGCTATGAAAGAA
Organism: uncultured Chitinophaga sp.; assembly: GCA_964641575.1. Taxonomy (GTDB): domain Bacteria; phylum Bacteroidota; class Bacteroidia; order Chitinophagales; family Chitinophagaceae; genus JJ008. The sequence continues at coordinate 46,029 of CAZXMP010000010.1, forward strand.
CGAGACAGAAAAGACTTTCACTTTGAATTTACAACATTTCGATTTAGACCTTTAGCAGAATACGGAGAATGGAATAATAAGCGAAATTATATCCCCAATAAAGCTGATCATTTATGAATTTGGCTTATAGGAAGCAAAAGTTTCAGGATTGGTTCACTCAACAATGGGTTATCATTTGGGGTAGAAAAATTAATCCAGCTGAATACTTGTGGTTAATGGGTCCTTTTGGGGAATTAAATGGAATTGGTGAAAATTTTATTTATCAATTGGCGCAAAAAGAAAATTTAACGGTAATTAGAAATTCCAGTTCAAAAGGATTGTTACATTCAATCTCTAATCTTCAGTTAACAGAAAAAGAGATTAAAAAACTTTCACGAAAAGTCATAGATTTTTACGAAAAAACAGCAGATTATAAATTACAATTAAAAGTAAAATGGAATCCATTTTTTAAGCTATTTAGTTATTTAGTAAACCGATTATTCAGTCAAAGAATTAACCAATTGAATATTCCAACTGAAAATATTCAAGAATCCGAAAAACTAACTAGTGAAATAATTGAATTGATTTCTAATGAAAACGAAATAGTAAAATACATCATTTGGCTGCGAAAATTCCAATCAACAGGAAAAGTTATTTACTCCGGAATCTATACCACCTGTACCCTCCCATCAAAAACCACATGCATAAAAGCTATTTTCCCTTTACCAAAAGGAAACGCCACTGTAATATTGAAACCAACTGTTGGCGACAAAAATGAACTTATATTAGAATCTTCAGGAGAAAAATTTGGTGACGCTGGATTTTACTTTCTACTAAACGATTCCAAAGGAAATTATTGGAGCCAATACATCAAGTCGTTTACGGACAAACTTGTTGTAAGTGAAGACCAAGAAAATCTAAAAGCAAGACAAACGCTTAAATTATGGAATTTAAAAGTTGCGAATTTTGACTATTGCATTGTAAAATAAACTACATGTAACATTGGGGTTTATGCAAGTTGGGCATACCATTGTATTGTCAGTTATTTGCAAGCCCTAGCCTCAGTTCAAGCAGACGAATATCTATCAGCTTTTGTACTTAACTTCATCAACATATTTACAATCAGCAGCGTTTATGATCAGATGGAATACTATTTCCCAATCTGCACAAAACCCTGCTCGTTAGCTGCAAGATGACCAGAGAGATAATTTTAATAATTATGTTCAGCTCGATTTTAAATTTCTTTGGTTGTAAGAGTAAAACAGATAACCCGAAAGAAATTTCAAACAAGGATAGTTTGAATGATCAAATCTTCCAATCTATCGAGGACTTCAAAAGCAGGCCTATCCATTTGGTTTTGACAATGAAAATACTTGATACTGTTTCAGACGATAATTTGGAACAAACAATCATTGACAATCTTTATGCAAAACTTGATTCAGACAGTTCTTACGAGAAACAATACGCCGTTATTAAAAGTTTATCTGCTGGCAGACAAGCAGTGTTTGGAACTTGGGGACTCGAAGGCGAAGTAAACAATGGAGGTTTTAATCAATACTTCTACAATTTTTCTTCAAGCGGACAATATGCCGAAGAAGCCAGGGATGGTTTCAAACTAATTGGAGCAAAAAAACATGCTGACCTTGTACAAAAAGCGATTGATACCGTGATGAAAAACGCAAAACATTTAAGCAAATTCAAGGACGGGACTTTAGAAAGCTTTGGTAAATCATATGAAAACAATCCGCTCAACGATTTGGACAAAGAGTTTTATAACCTTGATAAGGCAGAAAAAATATCTGAGCTTAGGATAAAATACATCAAAGCACACAAAGAAGAGTTCGTTGACAACTAAGTGGTAAGGCTACCTGGACACTTCAGCATTTTAAGTGTCGAAATAAAAAATGAAACAAGATCCTATAACAATCACAGGAATTACATTGCTTGAAAAATTCTTGAATTCACTTCAATGACCACGGACTCTTCAAATTGGACAATTGAAAACTTAAAGACAATGAATCAAGGCTTGTACGTTTAAAACAAATCAATTGCCCATCTCTGTTACTGGAAACCCTGGTGTACTTTCGGAGACCAGCAAAGCAAACCAGTTCCTTAGCGATTACAATTAATACTTTACCAACAGCTTATAATCAACATTTAGATGGGGTTCCCAATCCACCTGATTCCGGAATATTCCGGAACAGGATATAAAATACCAGATAATTTTACATAAAAAGATTAATCAAAACATATAGTATCTGCTGGATAGATATGTCAGATTCCGGAAGATTCCGGAAAACACTGGTAAAAAATAGTGATTGTAATTTCTACGAAAAATGTACTCAGTTTAATGACTCTAACCAACTACGTACTGGATTTCTAATAATATTCGATCCATTCAGAAATTTCATGATTTTATGTAATATTACTTTCAATATGAAAAAAAGGAAATATTTACATATTGTATATATTATTTGTTGTAGCTCGTTGTTTGCTTGTAATAACTCCAAGACCTATCCTTTATCGTGCTTGCAAGTTGAAAATAACTATTACTCATACTTAGAAAAAGCAAAGGATACTGCTTACAAAATTGGATTACTTCAAAGTCTAAGAGATATTTCAATTGACAACCCTGCTTGTGAACAGATATACATTCTTTCCTTTGATATACATTTACTTATCAAGGATTATGAGGAAGCAAAAAAATCATTGTTCAAAGCTATTAGTATTAACTCTCTGAATGTTTATACTTTATTTAATCTCGGCAAACTTTATAGTTTAGAAAAAAATTATGATTCTGCAATACATTTTTTCAGAGTGGCGGGAAAGTTAAAAAGTCAAAACGGAGTAATTGTAGAGAAAACTAATGAATTATATGAAATTTCTGACCAACCTAATTTTAATATTGAATATACTGAGATACTATTCAACAATGCGTTAGCCAGTTATTATGCAAATTATTTATTAGACGCCAATAATGAATTTGAATATTGTATCAGGAATAAAAAGAAACTAAAAGAGGCATATTTTTATTTGGGTCTTATTTATTTGGAAATTCAGCGTTATGAAAAAGTATGTAGTAATATGCAGTTAGCCAAAGAAAACGGAAACCCTGATGCAGAAATGTATATATCAAAGTATTGTAAAAGCGATGAAAAATATAACACCTCCCCTATTCTTAAATCAAATTAATTTTGAAACTACTTCTAGCTTAATGGATTGTAGTTCAAAATATGACATATTCACAATTTACTGAGTCACATAATAATATTGAATTTAAAAATTAAATTATGAGATGCTATTGGTTTGCCACAATTGCTTTCTTTTCTATCCTAGCATCATGCAGTTCTGCAAAAAATGTAAGAAGTAAAACTTGCACTGCAGTCATCGATTCGGCCAGTTTTCTTATACAAACAAATATAAGTTCAGTAAATATAATGCCCACAATAAATGATAAAGAGAGGAACTATAGACTCGACAAATTTTTCCAACAATTGTCTTTCAAAAATTTGACATGTTTACTAGATAGTAAAAGTGTTGCCCTAAAAGCGGTAGGGTTCGCTTATGGGTCCGTAACTAATAGAGATAGCTTGTTAAAACAATATTCTTACCTTTTAATTGACACGACTCTAATTCAGATTTTTAATTTAGATGGAAGAATAAGCCCTGCAATAAAGTTAGGCGAATATTTAACTTTGTTTATCCAAGAGAATAATGAAAGCAGTTTGGCAAGAAACCCTTCCGTGGATAGTGTTTTATTCAAATTTATTACGGGCTATGCCACTTATCCAGCATCCTACAGACCTATTTCATTAACTTATTATTCTTCTGGTTTTGATGATGAAGGAGTAGAGAGTTTTAGTATTACCCATGAATATGAATTAAAAAATAACAAGGGGGCAACATCAATTTCTAAAAATTCTTTTTTTCTTGAGAAAGAATTAAAAATTTATTCTATCGATAAAGGCAACGATTCTCCTATATCTTCCTATCAACTTAGTTTAGAATACTGGTTAAAGGAGTTTGGCAGATCATTAAATAGAAACGATAGTTTGGCATTGAGACTACAGTAAATCTATCTCTTCAGGATTGTGCTGAGATTTGGTGAAATTTATAACCCAGGTTCAGATTAAAAGAATCATTATGCTATCTTCTAGTCACTTCGTTTGCAGAGCAAAAGCCCTATTAATTATATCCCTTTTCTTGATGTTTTCCAATGTTTCCTCTGCCCAAAAGGATTCCGTTGGAAAAGGTAGTATTAGTAAAGTTATTATTTCAAAAATTCAGGCTTGTGATGCATTTAATATAAGCCGGATTTTATTGTTAACGATGAGCCGTGGAAACGAAGGAGAAGCCAATTTCATTTTTTGGGAAAAACTTAAGAAAGTATATCTATTACAAATTGAAAATGACCAGGACGACATTTTCGGTAACAATCTTTTATGGATTGATTTGAATAAACATCCTGGGATAAAAGACTCGTTGAAAACTATATTTGATAAAGTATTTACGAGTGCCGAGAATGGCAAATACGACCCAAATATAGAGAATGGCACAAACTTTTTGGCTTTGAAAAAAACGAAAGTTAACAATCATCATGAATTGCAAATAGGCGATATGAAAATAATGAAAGAGTATTCGAAGCAAATTCAAGAACTTTTTTTAGAGAGCAGGAGTCTTTTTATTCACCGGCCTATCCAGGAGCAAAAGACTTGCATGACACAATCTGTGACGTTAGAAAACCTGTGTTCAACTTTATTTAATATTGGCAATTGTAATGATTAAATAATATCTCCGTGTTGCTTGTTACCAAATAGTCAACAAAGTCAAGCTGAATTAGTATATTATAAAGTCAATTACATCAGTAATAAAATAAGTGTTCAAACTATCTGTCGTATTAGAATAACAACATGAATAGTTATCGGTATTTGGCACTAGCTGACCTATTTTACCCAAGTCTATCGTCGCAAAAGTTGCATATACTTTTTTATAGGCAAGTATGTTCTTTCTGTCATAATATAATTGATTATTATATACAGAATCATTAACATGATCGATATAGGAAATTGCTTTATGAAATTTCCAAAAGTTATTTTTGTTTTGAGGAATACTGATTTGTTTTTGTGTAATAATCTTATCAATCATTGGCTGAAATTGATATGCAAAAACCCCTTTTTGATACGAGCTTATAATCTCAGTTGTGGAGATTGAGCTGTCGAAAAAAATCAAGTTGTGGCTTTGTTCAATCTGATCATATCTGGAGTAACATTTAAAAGGAACATTAGCCTCTTAAAGAAAATATCCTTGTATCGTATCTACCCGAAGGTGTTTACTATAGCTTTCGGTAATCCCAGGACTTTTTCTAACTGAACTATGTAAAAAAAATAAAAGCGTTAGGGAGAGGCATGGCAAAACTATCTTGTAAGGATTCAAAAGAATCATTATTGTTTGTTTAAACGAAGTTTTGAAAGGGCTACTTGCTAGCAAAAGTTAATTAATTTTTGATTAATTAGAAACAGAATCTGAAGCACCAGGAGGCATTACATCATCGAGATTGTTAGGAATGCATTTTTCTATATCAAAATCATAGAATTTCCCTTTTGCAGTATATTTCACAAAAGACACTTTTATAAATTCTTCACATCCTTTATCCTGACTTATAGGAATAAGTATATCAACTAATTTTGGAGAATTTGAAGGATACTCCGTGTACTTATAATTATTTATTTTCACTTTGTTTGATTGCCTGAGACTTATATTTATAGCATCGATAATGACCAAAATATTTTCATCTGATAGTCCAATCTCAAGTGGGTCGACTCCATACATACTTTTAATACCTGAAAAATTTCTTTCACTTATTAGTGTAAGTAATTGCTGAGTGATTTCTTCTTGCTCTATATACTTTGAATTTGTGTGAGTACACCCTGTAATTATGAAAAACAAAAAAATCAACGATTTCACTACGAGTTTCATGCATTGTAATTTGTCTGTTGTTTAAATCATTGTAGCTATTTTAAACGCTGGCTTTTAATATGCTGAAGGTAGCTCATTTAAAGTATTGGCTAGAGATCCACCTACATCGACTTTATCCCTTTTTTTCTTCATAGAATCTAAAAATGTACTTGACTTTTCAATCCACCGGGAGAAAGTGAAGGCAGACTTAATGATGCGTATCCTTAGTAAACTGAGCGAGGTATCTTGAAATTCACTTATGTGGATTGTCCTACCGACAATACAAAATGTATAATATTAAAATGCTGATTGTCAATGCCTGCTTTTCTTGGACGAGTACATCTTATATCATAAATTTACTTGTTGGGCGAAATGCAGAACATTACTTAAATGAGTATAGTCTCTAAATACTATTTTTCTTCTCTTTTTATCATTTTATGGTGGCTGTCACCACTTGAGGTCATTGCACAAACGAATATTGAAAGGATCAAATTTGAACTGATACAGTCATTGAGAATTCCAGATCATATTGTAAGTATTGAAATGACGAAGAGGGGAGACACAGCTTTAATTCATGTAATTTCCAAACCTATGGATAATTCAAAGGAATGGAAACACACAGCGATGGACACAAGTTATTCAATAGACATATCTCGTTTTTTACAAATTGCGAATCTAGTTCAAAAAATATCGCAAAATGATATTGAAAAATCAAAGGTTGATGGTTTTGACGGATACACATGCACAATTGGATTCGGCATAGCAGAAAATTTGTTATACTATTCTGTTTGGACACCTGACTATGCTACAAAAAGAAGAAATCTTACAGAATTTATGAAAGTTTGTGCCCTCATTATTAAGACTGCCGATTTAAAATCGAGGAAACTGATGTAAAAAGCACTTCGCCCAACATGAACTGTGTAAAAAAGCAAATAAATTTTTTACTTTTTTAGGGTTTAGG
>CAZXMP010000011.1:0-49772 GCA_964641575.1 uncultured Chitinophaga sp.
GCAGTGGCGTCAAAGAGCCCACTGATATTAATAAACTGGCAGATGAATATTTGCGGCTTGCCTATCATGGTTTGCGGGCAAAAGACAAATCCTTCAATGCTACAATGAAAACGGATTTTGATGAAAGTATTGGTAATATCAATATTATTCCGCAGGATATTGGAAGAGTGATCTTGAATTTAATTACCAATGCATTTTATGTGGTGGATGAAAAGAAAAAGCAAATTGGCGAAGGATATGAACCTACGGTTTCAGTAAGTACAAAAAAGAATAATGGCAAAGTTGAAATAAGTGTGAAGGATAACGGCAACGGCATCCCGAAAAAAGTATTGGATAAAATATTTCAACCCTTCTTTACCACCAAGCCAACGGGTCAGGGAACTGGTTTGGGCTTATCACTGAGTTATGATATTGTAAAAGCACATGGAGGAGAATTAAGAGTGGAAACGAAAGAAGGTGAAGGAACCGAATTCATTATTGTACTTTAGGACTATCAATAAATGAGAATGTTTTTCAAAATATTAATTCTGGTAACTGTATTCAATTTGAATGCCGGTGCACAAAAGCATACAGCAGACAGCCTGATACAATTATTGGAAAAAACATTGCCCGATTCAAACCGGGTGAAGCTTCAATTGCAGTTGGCCAATGAACTGTATTTCTATAAACCTGCTGTAAGTCTGCAATATTCAACAGCGGCACTGCAGCTTTCCAGGCAATTGAAATATACAAAAGGAATAGCCTTTTCTCTTAGTTTGTCAGGAGAAGCATTGCGCCTTACAGGTGATTACCCCGCTGCTTTAAAAATGCAATTTGAGGCACTGGAGGTGCGACAGCAAATGAAAGACACTCTTGGTGAAGCAGGCAGCCTGGGTTTTATTGGTGTTGCTTTAATGGAATTGCAGGAATACCGAAAGGCGCTTCATTACCTGCTACGGGCAAATGCAATCTGGCAAACACAACCAAGCAATCCTCCGGGAATCTTTGCACTTACCAACACCGGCAGATCCTATGATTTTCTAAAAATGCCGGATTCAGCATTGTATTATCTGCGGTTAGCCCAGGAGAAAAGCAAAAAGCTGAAACATCCTCAACTGGAAAGTTTTATCCCAACCTGCATAGGCATTGTATATGCAGGGATTGAAAAAAAAGATTCTGCGCTGCAATATTTTTACCTCGCATTAATGAAATCCACCCATTCTAATGAGTCAATCAATAGAGGCCGGATTCAGCAAAAAATTGCAGAAGTACATGAATCCCTTCACCAATACGATTCAAGTATATATTATGCCCGCCGGGCTTTTGCAGATGCACAGCGGACTTCGCAAAAACTGGTACTACTTGAAACGGGCGGCTTATTAGCCAGGCTTTACCGGGTAGCGAGTAACCCTGATAGCGCCTTTTTTTATGCGGATTTTTCAGCAGCTATGAAAGATAGCTTGTATGGTATGGAAAAATTCAAGCAACTACAGTTACTAATGCTGGAAGAACAGCAACGGGAGCAGCAGACCGTAAAAGCACAAGAACAATTCAGGAACAGGGTAAAATATACCTTGCTGCTAAGTGCAACAGGCATATTGGTTCTATTCAGCTTTATATTGCTGAGGAATAACCGGCACAAACAAAAAGCAAAAGTGAAGATAGAAAATGCATATAGTGGGCTGAAAGCGGCACAGCAGCAACTTATTCAATCCGAAAAAATGGCGTCACTCGGAGAACTTACGGCTGGTATCGCTCATGAAATTCAAAACCCATTGAATTTTGTCAATAATTTTTCAGAAGTAAGTACAGAGCTGGTTGATGAGATGAATGCAGAACTTGATAAAGGAAATAACGCAGATGCAAAATTGATAGCAACGGATTTAAAACAAAATCTGGAGAAAATAAATCATCATGGCAAACGGGCAGGCGATATTGTAAAAGGGATGCTACAGCACAGCCGAAGCAGCACTGCGGTAAAGGAGCCAACAGATATAAATAAATTGGTGGATGAATATTTAAGACTAGCTTATCATGGCCTTCGGGCAAAAGATAAAACGTTTAACGCTATTTTAAAAACAGCGTATGATGAAAGTATCGGAAATATCAATATTATTCCCCAGGATATTGGAAGAGTGATTTTGAATTTAATTACCAATGCTTTTTATGCTACTAACGAAAAGGCTAAATTGGATTTTGATATTTACGCACCAACCGTGACGGTGAAGACTTCCAAAATTTCGCAGGCAAATGGCGTTAGTAAGGTTGAGATCAGCGTAACAGACAACGGCAACGGTATACCTCAAAAGGTATTAGACAAAATTTTTCAACCTTTCTTTACTACTAAACCAACAGGGCAGGGAACGGGATTAGGTTTATCTTTAAGCTATGACATTGTAAAAGCACATGGCGGAGAATTGAAAGTTGAAACCAAAGAAGGAGAAGGAACAGAATTTATGATCCATTTGCCAGTATAGGATGAGAAATTTAAAATTATAACTTCATTTAACCATAAACATAAACCACCACATGAAAATTTTAGTAGTTGACGACGAAAAAGATGTGCAAACACTTTTTGAACAGCGCTTCAGAAAAGAAATTAAAAACGGGGAATTACATTTTGACTTTGCGTTTTCCGGTGAGGATGCTTTAGTTTATCTGAATAAGCATGAACAGGAGGCTGTATTGATCTTATCCGATATTAATATGCCGGGAATGAGTGGCCTTGAATTGCTGGAACAGATCAAGAAGAAATATCACAAACCACCACCCGTGGTAATGATGATAACCGCTTATGGCGATGCCGAAAATTTTAATACTGCTAAACAATTAGGTGCAGATGATTTTTTGACCAAGCCGGTTGATTTTACTTCTTTAAAAGATAAACTTAAAGCAATAAACTAATGGCAAAAATTCTTGTAGTGGATGATGAGACAGATCTTGAAGTACTCATCAAGCAAAAATTCCGGCAGAAGATCAGAGCACAAGAGTATGAATTTGTGTTTGCCATCAATGGTGTAAAAGCTTTAGAACAATTAGAGCAACACCAGGATGTAGATGTGGTTCTGAGTGATATTAATATGCCGGAAATGGATGGACTTACATTGCTTACCAAATTGAATGAGCAAAACGGTCTGTTAAAATCAGTTATTGTTTCTGCCTATGGTGATATGGATAATATCCGCACTGCAATGAACCGTGGTGCATTCGATTTCATTACTAAGCCGGTAAATTTTGAAGACCTGGAACTAACGATGGATAAAACCATCAAACATGTAAGCCAGCTGCGGGAAACGATGAAAGCTATTAAGGAAAATAATATCCTTAAAATGTATGTGGATGAAACCGTGTTGAACTTTATGGGCGGCCGGGAATTCGAATCTTCATTAATGGCAAATGAAGCTGTAGAAGCTACTGTTGCCTTTGTTGATATTTGCAGCTTCACTTCTATCAGTGAGAATGAATCGCCGGATATGGTGGTAAAATTACTCAACAATTATTTTGATGTGATCGTAAAAGAAATTATTGCGCAGGGCGGATATATTGACAAATTTATCGGTGATGCGATTATGGCTGTTTTTCGCGGCGATTATCATTTGGACAGAGCCATTGATGCATGTCTGGCGGTTCGAATAAAAATAAATGCCTTACCATCCTTGCATGAGCATGTTACGTTTACCCCAAAGGTTTCTATTGGTATCAACAGTGGCGAAATGATTTCCGGGAATATTGGTTCTTCCAGCCTGCGACGCCTGGATTATACCGTAATTGGCGATACCGTGAATGTGGCCCAACGATTACAAACTGCGGCAGGGCCGGATCAAATTATAATTAATGAAACGTCGTACGAAAAAGTAAAAGAATCCTTCAATTGTCAAAGAGTAGGTGAAGTAAGTTTAAAAAATAAAGCTAATCCAATGGTGATTTATGAAGTAATGGATTAAAAGTAAATTCATTTTCCAATGAAATACGAAGAAGTTTATTCATTTCTTATTACGAAGCTGGAGAGGGAATTACCTTCCTGGCTTACCTATCATAATGCGGAACATACTAATAATGTAATAGCAGCCGCTACGCACCTGGCAACTACTGAAAATATTTCGGGGAATGAATTGGTATTGCTGAAAACGGCTGCCTTATTTCATGACGCAGGTTTTTTAGAAAATCATAATAAGCATGAAGAGTTGTCCTGTAAATTAGCTAAGAAATATCTTCCTGATTATGAGTACAGCGAAAATGAAATTGCAATAATCTGCGAAATGATAATAGCTACCCGGCTTCCACAATCACCCAAAACAGAGCTGGCCAAATATTTATGTGATGCTGATTTATTTTACCTGGGTACCGATAAATATGACGAATATGCTGATAAGATCTTTTCAGAATTTAAAAAAACAGGACAGGTAAGAACAAAAACTGAATGGCAGATCAAGCAGGCAGATTTTCTAGCTGCGCACAGTTATTTTACAAACACAGCAAAACAGGAAAGAGAACCACAAAAGCAGCTTGTATTGAAAAAAATAAAAGCTGCTATAACAGCCAACCACCGGCCTACACATAAGCTAACAACTGCAGAAATAATCCAGGATGCTTTGTTTATGATTGTGGGTGTTATCATTGCCAGTTTTGCATTAAAAGAATTCCTGGTGCCAAACCATTTTTTTGATGGGGGTATCACAGGGGTGTCGCTATTGGTGCATGAAGTTTATGATTTTAACCTCGCTATCGTAATCATTGTTTTTAATCTTCCATTGGTTATCATAAGTTATTTTTCTGTGGGCAAAAGTTTTGCGGTTAAAACATTTGTTAGTGTGCTGTTGCTTGGTCTTTGCTTGTTCTTAATACCCAGTTATCCGCTAACTTCTGATAAATTATTGATTTCAATTTTTGGAGGTGTGTTTCTTGGAATAGGAATAGGACTAGTGATGCGGGCAGGTGCGGCACTTGATGGTATAGAAGTGTTAGCACTATATACACTAAAAAGAACTTCATTTACCATCACAGAAATTATTTTAGGAATTAATATCCTGATTTTTACAATTGCAGCATTGAAGTTTGGTGTTGAAACAGCTATGTATTCTATTCTTACTTACTTTGCTGCTACCCGTAGTATTGATTATGTAGTAGAAGGCTTACAGGCTTATACCGGTGTTACTATTATATCTGCAGAAAGCGAAGCCATAAAGTATGAGTTGGTAAATAAATTGGGTAGAGGCATTACTGTGTATAAAGGGGAGAGAGGTTTTTTGCCGGGCAACTTTGAAGTAAGTGCCGATGTTGATATTATTTTCACCGTCATTACCCGTCTTGAATTAAGAAAGCTTAATAACCTTGTTCATGATGTAGACCCTAAGGCATTTGTGTTTGCTAATACCATTAAGGAAGCATCCGGTGGAATAACCAAAAGAAGACATAAGCACTAATTGCTGCAAGGTCAGTCTATGCAGCGGCCTTATTTACTTAACATTTCTTCAGTACCTGTCCAGTTTTCCGGAACCCCGATTCTAAGATACTTTGCGGCATTTTCCATAAAAAAGATAGCCGTCAGGTCATCAGGGTCTGTTGCAATTATGTGTTGAAACAATTGTATAGCATTTCCAAAATCCTGGTTGAAATAGAAACTCATTGCCTCATTAAAATATGAAAGTGTTTTCATTTTCTTTTCGAGTTCTTCACCAGGATAACCATTTATACATTCCACAATACTGAGGAGATTGTGTTTGCCTTTCAATTGCACTTTACCTAAATGCCGTAAATGAAAGTTGACAGAATTGTTTACCTGTTGCAACGTCTCCCCGCTTAATAATAAAGGCGATCGGTAGTATTTAGTAAGGCTTTCAATACGAGAAGCTGTATTCACAGTATCAGAAATAGTAGCCGCATCCAGGCGGTTTTCATCTCCGGTAATACCCATGATCAAGGGGCCTGTGTGCATACCGATGCCGGCTCTTATTATTGGTAATCCTTGTAATTGCCGTTCCACATTTAAATCATGCACGGCCTTTTGCATACCTATTGCTGCATTCAAGGCATCTTCCGGATGCCGGGGAAAAATAGCCATGATAGAATCACCAAGATATTGGTTGATGAATCCATGATGCGATTGGATAATAGGTCCCAGTCTTTCATTAAATGAGGAAACAAACCGGAAGTTTTCATCGGGTGTCATCTTTTCCGACAGCGTAGTGAAATCCCGTATATCAGTAAATAATACAGTTACTATTTTTTCTGCCTGGTCACCCAACTTTACATCGGTTAATGTTTCTTTTCCTAATAAACGGATGAATTCATTCGGTACAAATTTTTTCGTCACTTCATGAATACGCAGAATGGCTTCTTCTCTTTCTTGTACTTCCCGGATATTTTTTTCATACAGCATTGCACTTTCAATAGCGGTGGATGATTGTAGTGCTAATGTAACCAGCAACTTGAGATGACCTGCTGAATATTGCTCCACATTTTTACCAGCTAATATAATAGCACCTAAAATTCGATGCTTTACTTTCATAGCAGCATAAATAACTGATTGTACTTCGGGATTAATAATGCTTTTTTCTTTTAGCACAGACAGATCACTCATAATTTCAGACTGGCCACTTAATCCGATTTTAAAAAGAATGCTGCTGTTGGTACGAAGTTGTTCATCATTAAAAAGGGGGTCTCCCGATATAGCGGGTATCATTAATTGCCTGGTCTCTTCATCCCACAATACAATTACCCCACTGTGTGAAGAAATAGAATGCATTGCTTGTTCTAAGGTAAACTGTGCAATCACATCCGGGTCAATTGTCTCAGATAGTTTTTCAGAAAAATTATAGATAACATTCAATTCCTGGTATAAACTCAATACTTCTGTTCCCAGTTTTTTTTTCTCTGCTTCTTTTTGCAGCATCAAGGACAGCAGGCTTGCCATCATGGCCGCATTATCATTTCCTTTTACATAGCCTGTAATATCTCCATCTAATGTTACCGGGTATGATGAGAATTCACTGGTTGGTAAAGTTCCAAATAAAACAATGTGTTGCGCATCTTCCACAACGATGTTTGATTTTGTTGTTGCCATCCATTGCTGTAGCCAGGCAGTTGTTTCGCTTCTTTTTCCGAGTAATGATTTTAATGTTGTTGGTTGCGCCATGCCTGTTGAGGTGTTGGAATTTGATACGAACTGATTTTTTGCTAAAGCTTCAAAAATATTTTCTATTAAGAAATACCCAGTACTTCCCGGGCCTTATTCAGCAGCACTTCGGGGTCAAAAGGTTTGGTCATATACACATCGGCGCCTACATCCAGGCCTTTTTGACGATCTGTTTCCTGTCCTTTGGCAGTAAGTAGTACGATAAATACTTTATCCAGTCCCAGTTCTTTTTTTACCCGGCGGCATACTTCCATGCCATTCATCTTGGGCATCATCACATCCAGGAATACCAGCTGCGGATTTTCTTTTTGAATGATCTCTAAGGCAATTTCTCCGTTCTCGGCTGTTAAAAATTCCACGCCATCATCTTCCAATTCTTCCAGTGTTTGCCCAATCAGCATCCGGATATGTGCTTCGTCATCTACGATTAATATTTTTTGTTCCATATTATTGATTTTTACAGCTTCTATTTTTCAACCTCGTTCTTTTTTTATACTACCGTCTCGCAACTCGTAGCTAGCAGCTAGTAGCTTTTCTCTACTGATACACCACAAACAAAACATTCTCCAATCCTTTTTCAAAACGCAATGTTTGTACAATATCATTTTTGCCGCTTAGGGCAGAGTTAATGATAATAATGTCTGGCTGATTAGCAATTGCTTTTTCTACCAGTTCTTTTTCTACTGACTCTGTTACTTCGTATCCCTTTGTCGTTAGCACATCTGTCAATGTTTTCACTGCTCCGGAGTCTTCATCCACAATCATCACTTTCTTTTTAGATTTTCCCTGCTCGAGTAAACTACCGATCTCATTAAACAAAAGATTGGTATCAATTGGTTTTGTCAAATACCTGTCCACACCAATCCGGAAACCTCTTGCTTTATCCTGCACCACCGATAATACGATGATTGGTATATCCATGGTGTTTGGATCATTCTTCAACACAGCTGCTACATCAAAGCCATTCATTTCCGGCATCATAATGTCGAGAATGATAAGGTCAGGGCGGTTTGCCCTTACTTTTTCTAATGCTTCTTTTCCATTAGCGGCTTCTTCAATGGTATAACCGGCATCTCCCAGTTCCTGATTCAATAATGAGCGGATGGAATCATCATCATCTACAATCAGAATATTAGATGCCTGTCCGATTAAATTTAATTGAGAATGGGCTACTTGTTCTTTCAGTTGTTTTACAAGATCATCAAGATGCAGTGGCCGGGCCGGGGTTGCTGTTTTATTAACAGGTAAGGCAAATGAAAAAGTACTGCCCTTGCCAACTTCACTTTCTACCCATATTCTTCCGCCGTGGTGTTCTACTATTTCTTTACAGATAGGAAGACCGAGACCTGTACCTTTTGGTTTATCGGTGAGTGTATCTCCACCCACTTGTTTGAATTGTTCAAACACCGCACCATAATCTTCCGGCGCAATGCCAATACCGGTATCGCTGATGCTGACGATCAGCTCATCTTTTTCCTGGTAGGCCCGGCAGGTAACAGTTCCTTTATCTGTAAACTTTACTGAATTAGAAATAAGATTGATGATTACCTGTATCAGTTTGTCTTTATCACCTGTTATTTCAGGAAGATTGGTATCAATTTCTTTAACCAGCTTCAATGCTTTCTGATCGAATAAAGAAGTGGTGGCAGCGATAGCCCTTTCCGCCACTTCTGGCATGGAAACATTTTCCTGGTTCCATTCCATTTTACCGGCTTCAATTTTTGCCAGGTCTAATACATCATTGATAAGGTGCGTAAGCCGCTCGCCTTCCGAGATAACCACCTGCAGATTTTCTGTAATCTGGTTGATCGTTTTTCCTGTTTTTACATCACTCTTATCTACAATAGGAAATATTTTTTCTTCTAATCTCTTTCGGATAATTTTTGCAAAGCCTAACACAGATGTAAGTGGTGTTCTCAATTCATGACTCACGGTAGAAAGAAAAGCACTCTTGGCATCGTTGGCTTTTTCGGCGGCTATACTGGCCGTTTCTGCTTCCATCTTCGCCAGTTTTACATCTTCAAAAAGGGTGGCATTATTTAAAGCAACACCCACTGATGATGCGATGGTGGATAAAAGCCGTAGATCACTTTCATTAAAACGATTTTCATGCTCGGTACTTTGTACACTCAATACCCCAATAATTTTATCTCCTACCGGAATGGGAACTCCGAGGTAAGAAGCCGCATCAACCCCCATGCGTTGAATTCCCATTTGCATCGTTTGCTCCTGCAAATCTTTATTGATAAGAAGGGGTTCGCCGCTGAGAATTATTTTTGACGTTAATCCCTCCCCAATAACCCTTGAATTCATTTCCTCACCAAATTGATAGGCGAAATTTATCATCCTGGTTTTTGGATTATATAAAGCCAGATAAACGATATTGGCTTTAAACAAATTTTTCAATTGATCGCCAACCATTTTAATCAGGTCATCTGCATCTAATTGTGAAGCCAAAGCTTTGCTGATACTGTTTACCGTACTTAATTCGGCAGCTCTTTGTTTTGACTCGGCCAGTAAATGAGTAGTTTCATCAAAAAGCCTTGCATTCTCCAATGCCACACTCATACTATTGGTGAGGGTGGTCAATAGTCTCAGATCAGCATCGCTGAATGCATTTTCTTTTTCTACATTCTGCAGACTAACGGAGCCTTTAACGATCTCACCTACTATCATTGGAACAAATACAGCCGACTTTGGTGGTAAACCTTTTGTAACACCGGTACCACCATGTTGTTTTGCGGTTTCAGCATAATTATCATTAATTAGTAGCGACTGTTTTGTTTTTATTAGTAATTGATTGGCCCAATTGAATGGACGAGGATCGACTTTTAGTTCAACACCCTTTTCAATTGTAAATTGAAAATATTCGAGTCCTTTCTCATTATCAAATGTGCGGATCACTACTGTCTGTGTGTCGAACAATTCACATATCCGTTTACCCACCAGGTCATAGATCGCTTTCATATCCATTTCCCTTACCAATCCTTCCTGTACACTGTTGATGACGGCCAGCTCAGCTTTGTGTTGTTCTGTTTCTTTTAACAGGTGAGTAGTTTCATCAAAAAGCCTTGCATTTTCCAATGCAACACTCATGCTGTTAGTGAGAGTGGTGAGTAAGCGGAGATCGGATTCACTGAAAGCATTTTCGGTTTCAACATTCTGCAGGCTAACGGAACCTTTTACTACATCACCAACTATCATAGGTACAAAAATTCCTGATTTAGGCGGTAATCCCTTGGAAACACCTGTACCCCCGTATTTCTTTGAGGTTTCCAGGTAGTTTTCATTAATGATAATTGGTTTACGATTTTCAATCAGGTGACGATTGGCCCAGATCAATGGACGGGGGTCGCTATAATGCCGTTCACCTTTTTCAATTACATAACGCCACTCTTCCATTTGGGTTTCATGTTCAAAGGTCCTGATCAATACTGTTTGTGTATTAAAGAGATTGCAAAGTCTTTCACCTACCAGTTCATAAATAGTATTGATATCCATTTCCCTTACAAGCCCTTCCTGCACACTGTTGATGACGGCCAATTCACCTGTACGCTGTTCTGTTTCCTTTAACAGACGATTGGTTTCATCAAAGAGCCTTGCATTTTCCAATGCCACACTCATACTATTGGTAATGGTAGTCAATAGTCGGAGGTCAGAATCGGTAAAAGCATTTTCTCTGTCTACATTTTGCAAACTGATGGATCCTTTCACTGTATCACCTACCATCATGGGTACAAAAACAGCAGACTTGGGGGGAGAACCTGTGGTAACGCCTGTGCCACCATGCATTTTGGAGGTCTCTAAATAATGTTCTCTTATATCAATAGGT
This sequence comes from uncultured Chitinophaga sp., assembly GCA_964641575.1. Classification (GTDB taxonomy): domain Bacteria; phylum Bacteroidota; class Bacteroidia; order Chitinophagales; family Chitinophagaceae; genus JJ008. Next base: position 10,947 of record CAZXMP010000011.1, read on the forward strand.
TTTTTTGTTTCGATTAACGCCTTGCTTGCCCAAATAAAAGGACGGGAATCAACTTTTAATATCACTCCTTTTTCAATAGCATATTTAAAATGTTCTATTCCAGTATCCAGATCAAATGTCCGGATGACCAATGTTTGTGTATCGGGGAACAATTCACATAAGCGATCACCCACTAAATCATAAATACCCTGCATATCCAATTCTTTAGCCAATCCTTCCTGTACACTATTGATAACAGCAAGTTCAGCTGTGCGTTGTTCGGTTTCTTTTAACAGGCGGTTGGTTTCGTCAAAAAGCCTTGCATTTTCCAATGCCACACTCATGCTGTTAGCCAGTGTAGTAATCAGGTTAATATCAGAATCAGAAAAAGCATTCTCTTCATCAATATTTTGCAAACTGATGATGGCCGTTACTTCACCACCTGCAATAGTGGGTACCAGCACAATTGATTTGGAGCCTTGGCCGGTTATAACTGACTGGTCATATTTTAGTCGTTCTTTAGCAACATCTTGATTAATTACCAGTGGTTTTCCCGTTTCAACTACATGTTTTCTGAAGCCTTTTAAAGGCCGGGGTCCAAGCAAACTGCGGTCGCCTTTTTCGTAGGTATAACGGTCCTGTATAAGGCCAGTGACCTTATCATAAGTTACAATATCAAAAACCTGTGCATTAAAAATGTCTTTTATTTTTTCACCCACCAGTTCGTAAATGCCCTGCATGTCCAATTCTTTAGCCAAACCGTCTTGAACACTGTTTATCACGGCTAGTTCGGCTGTACGTTGTTCAGTTTCTTTCAATAAACGATTTGTTTCATCAAAAAGTCTTGCATTCTCCAAAGCAACACTCATACTGTTTGCCAATGTTTCCAGTAAACGGATATCGGATTCGCTGAAAGCATTTTCTGTTTCATTATTTTGTAAACTGATATAGCTATTCACCTTTTCACCAATAATCAGCGGTACAAATACCGCTGCTTTAGTTGGGTTTGTTCCGGGCAAAGTTTTCAGTCCAAACTTGCCATATGCTTCTGCGTAATTGGTATTAATTACAATTTTCTCCCGGTTAATGATCAAGTGTTGCCTTAATTTATCATAGGGCCGTGATGCCAGGTAAAACCGCTGTCCATCTTCAATTAGGTATTTAAAGTACTCTGTAGCGGTTTCATGATCGAAAGTGGCAATTACTACTACTTGTGCATTAAATAACTCCCGGATTCTATCTCCCACCAAATCATAAATGGCCTGCATGTCCAATTCCTTGGCCAATCCTTCCTGCACACTATTGATAACACCCAGTTCCGCTTTTTGCTGTTCGGTTTCTTTCAGCAGTCTTGTGGTTTCATCAAAGAGTCTTGCATTTTCCAATGCAACCCCCATCGTGTTGGCCAGTGTTTCCAATAATCTCAGATCGGATTCGCTGAATGCATTCTCCTTATCAATATTCTGGAGACTAACAAAGCCAGTAACCTTGTCCCCGATTAACATCGGCATATATACAGCGGATTTTGGCTGTTGCGTGCCGGGCACAGGTTTAATTCCAAATGTATCAGCAACCGTTGCAAAATTTTTATTGATGACCAGTTTTTCCCGGTTGGTGATAATATGCCTTCTTAATGAATTGATCGGTTTGGGAGTAGGATAATACCGTTCTCCTTTTTCTATCAGGTAATGAATATGTTCAGTTGCCTTTTCATGATCGAAAGTGGCGATACCCACTACTTGTGCTTCAAATAATTCCCGGATTCTATTACCAACAAGATCATAGATTGCCTGTATATCTAATTCTTTGGCAAGGCCTTCCTGCACACTATTAATTACGGCGAGTTCTGCAGTTCTTTGTTCTGTTTCTTTCAGCAGGCGGGCATTTTGCAATGCCGTACTCATACTGTTAGCTAATGTTTCTAAAAGACGGATTTCAGAAATACTAAAGGCATTTTCTTTTTCTACATTTTGTAAACTGACATAGCTGGTCACAATATCACCGCTGATCAGGGGAACAAATACTCCTGACTTCATGTACTTAGTTCCGGGTACTACTTCCTTCCCAAACCATTCGGTAGCTTCTTCTGCTGTATTAATTAAAATCTTTTGTTTTGATTCAATCAGGTGTGCTCTTAATTTATTAATGGGTCGGCTTTCGGGATAAAATCTTTCGCCGTCTTCTATGGTATATTGAAATTGTTCCAATCCGTTTTCATGATCGAAAGTGGAAATGATGACGGCTTGCGCATCAAACAGTTCCTGAATTTTATTACCTATCAGGTCGTATATGGCCTGCATATCCATTTCCTTCACCAGGGCTTCCTGTACACTATTGATTACAGACAGCTCTTCTCCCTGCTGTATTAGCTCAGCGGTACGTTCAGCCAGCAATTTTTCTAATTCGGCGATGCGTAATGCGTCTTTAACCATACTGATATGAATTATTGAAAATAAACCTGGTTGGTCAGTCAGAGGGGATACTAGCCGTTTTCTGTGGAGTGGGATTGGGTAAAGGGTCTCTAAATATAGAGATAATAAGCTGAAACAGCAATCAAAGTAGGCTGAAATTCCAAAGTAATGGAGTTTGGGCTTTACAGAAGTAAAAGCAAATGGGGTATATGAAATAATTTGAAAGCAGGATAATTACAATCCCAGCACTTCTTTCAATCTGCCATAACCGCTTCGGCTTACTGGCACTTTAGCACCTGAACGGAGAATGGCTACATGACTGTCTTTTTCATAGGGGTCAATTCTTGTTATCTGCTGCACATTCACAATATACGAACGGTGAGAACGAACGAACTGCTGTTCATCCAACGACTGTTCAAAATGTGTCATTGTCTTATTCTTTAAAAAATAGCCTTCCTGTGTGTGAATTTTTACATAATCATCTGCGGCCTCCAAATAAAATACATCCAAAACGGAAATGATCTTGATCTTGCTACCATTTCTTACTACAATGCGATGCCGCTGTGATGGAGAGGAAGAAGCAGATTCCAGCACCCCCTGTGTCATTTTCTCCGGCGAGTTCGTTTTTTGCTCATTCCATTTGGCAATTGCTTTATCAAATCGTTCCTGGTTGAAAGGTTTTAATAAATAGTCAACGGCATGCGATTCAAACGCCTTTATCGCATATTCGTCAAACGCCGTGGTGAAAATAACTCCCGGTGGTTGTTCAATTAATTCCAGCATTTCAAAGCCGGTGATCTTTGGCATTTGAATGTCTAAGAAAATAAGATCAGGCTGGTGCTGTTGTATAGCTTTTAAGCCCTCAAAGCCATCACCGCATTGCTGCACTACTTCCAGGTCCGGATGATTTTGCAGGTATTCAACTACAATGCTTCTTGCCAATGGCTCGTCATCAATAATAATTACTTTGCTCATGATATTAATCCTTGCGGAATTTTTACGATGGTTGTAAAGATATTTTCTTTTGTGTTGGTAACTAAGAGGTCTGTTCTTGCAAACAATAAGTATAATCTTCTTTGTACTGATTGAAGACCGAACCCGACTCCTTGTTTTGGTGATGATGTTTCAGGGTCAAAAGGATTTTCTACCCGTATTATGAGATCATCGCCTTCTTTCTTTGCATACAATCGAATGATCGTCTCACCCGTTGTATCGTAAAGCCCAAATTTAATTGCATTTTCTACAATGGGCTGCAAGAGTAAGGTAGGAATTTTTAATTCCTCCGTGCTTGCATCCATTTCAATAACAGTAGCCAACCGGTTGCCAAACCGAACCTTTTCAATATCCAGATAGAGTTGTAAATATTGCAATTCTTCCTGGAAGGTTACCCATTGTGTTTCTTCTTTGCGAATGGTGCCTCTTAAAAAATCCGACAGTTGCTGTACCATCTTTCTTGCTTCAACCGGGCGACTGCCAATTAATGCGTTAATTGAATTCAAACTATTGAACAAAAAATGCGGCTGTAATTGCTGGCGAAGTTTAAATAACTCTGCCTCTTTTGCTAATTTTTCCGCATCTGTTTTTCGTTCGTCTTTTTCTTTTTGCTCCTGCTGGTTGTACCATAAAATGCTGATCAATGTTATACAACCAAGCAGTAAGAATGCTATGCTAAAACGGATGGATAAAGAATGCTGCAACAGGTTGCTGTAGCCTTCATAATCACTTAGTGTCAGTCGCAAAAAAAGTTTTGTAAGTATTAACCATAGAATGGTAAGAAAAAGACAGATAGAGAAAATATTGATATACTGAGTGCCACGGGGCAAATAAAACCGCAGTGTGTTCATTACTAAAAGGCTGGCCAATAACAATAATGTATTGCCAATAGCACTGTCGATAATGGCTACAGTCCACGACATTCCAAAAAAATGGATCACCATTGCGTTATCAGCTAATAGCACCAACCATACCAGGATAAAAATGATGCGGAATTTTAATATGGAAAGTGGTGAGTTTGTCATGCTGCTTATGCAAGATTCAGTAAATCGATATGACTTCCAAACCTTATTTGCTCTGCTTTTTTATGAATAATGTGTAGGTAACTATCAGCATTTTCTTTTTCTTCTATTCTTGAGTACACTTCTGCGCCATCAATTAATTCATTCAACTGGTACAATTCGCTTACACTTATAAATTGCCACTGCACCAGTTGCTGGTTGTTGTTGAAGAACATTTCATCTTCTTTTCCACCCATTAATTGTGCTTTATGAAAAGCTTCTTCAAGGCTGCTGGCAGATACCAGACGGAGTTGTTCGTCAAATTGTGCAGTATGATTGCCATCTCCACAAATTATGCGAAAGACCATTTTTGCAAGATACCAGTTCATGGTTGTTGGGTTTGGTTTTGAGTCAAAATTTTACGTATCACTACGTTGCATCCACTTAAAAACTTTTTATTTCAATGCCACCAAAAATTACTGTGCCTTTTAAGATCAATATTTTTTGTGCCGAATCACTTAATGCCTGTACATTCCTTTTGTCTTCCATGCCACCAAAAATGGTAACCGCTTCGGACTTTACTGTCCAGTTGGAAGGCACTACTAATTTGGTGCCGCCAAAAATGGTAGTGAGGTCAATAATAGCAGTACCATTAAAATCTGCACGGCTAAGATCAAGTTCGGTTCCTCCGAAAACATTTACAATGTCGCCGCCTTTAAAATTTTTAGAAATGATATTTTTTTTAGCACCGCCAAAAAAGGATGTACTATCTACAAAGTCTTCGGGCACATCTCTCTGGCCTTCGTATGTTTCTTCAATAATAGTAGCATCTTCTATTTCCGAATTAGCTTCTTTTTTTTTTGCTCCTTCAGTGTAACAACTCTGGAAGCTGCGTTTAGGTTTTAAAATGAGAGCAATACCAATCAGTATTAAAATACCGGGCCATATATAACGGCGGATGGAAATATCCGGATAAATATCAGAAATTAAGAACGCACCTCCAATCAACATCATTATTGCCCAGGTACCACCTTTGAAACTATGTTTAATACCAATAAAAAGACCGAGAGCAATCAGAAATGTCTTCCAGCTAAAAAGCCAACGGGGTAAATCCGGATTGGTAACTTTAATTAAAGCAGCAACACCAATTGCCAAAATGAAAACACCTGTCCATATATGACCCTTATTACCATCGAAGTCTAGGCCATCATTCCAACTGTTTCGGCGTTCGTCTCTTGAGTTTTTGAAATCGTTTCTCATCTTGCTCTTATTTTAACCAAAACTAAGGGCTGGATTGAAAAAGGGCAAGAGGGAATGGGTGCTTTGCCGGCAGAACTCGGTGAATGACCGGAAACGGAGGGTGAAAAAGGGAGTAGATTTATAAAACAGGCTATTTAATTTAAGGAGCTGCTCCAGATAAGCTGGTACGGCTCAGTATTTCCTTTAACACAAGTAAAAAGAAAGTTGGTGATAAAGGGCATATTGATTGTTTCTTCACCAGTAATTTCAATAGCCAATGTGCCGCTTACATAGGTTTCTGTAGAGGATGTTTCGATGGCTTTATATCCAACAGGTACTTTTACATTACCATAGCCTAGTTCATACCGGCGATAGGCCAATCGTTCAACAAGATTTTGTACAAATGCTGGTTCATCCAATTTGGCGGAGATGTGTAGATGTTTTTTCATAACAAGGGCATTTAATCGGCCAGGCCCTGTTCTATCTTCACCTATCAACCCCGACGGGTCTGTACCTTAGTTACGTATTAGATGCAGAAATAGCCTTGTTTACTTATTAAGGGATTGTGAAAGTCTGAAAAATAATTTGTCGTTAGAAAGTTACTGAACGAATGTGAAGCTATCTCCATCAAACAATCCTTTATCACTGAGTTTTAAATGGGGTATCACTAATAAAGCCATAAAAGAAAGTGTCATAAAAGGAGAACTGAGTGTAGACCCTAACTCTTCTTTCGTCATTTTATCAATAGTTGTATAATCTGCCGCTACTGTATAGCCATCCTCATTACTCATTAATCCCGCAACGGGTAATGCTACGATCATTTCTTTGTTTTTGCTAACAGCACTTACACCGCCTTCTTTTTCAATCACCAGGTTTACTGCTTTGCAAATGCTTTCGTCATCCACACCTACTGCAACTATGTTATGGCTGTCATGTGCAACTGAAGAAGCCATTGCCCCCTGCTGTAAACCAAAGTTTTTAATAAAGGCTTTGGCAACTGGGGCATTGTTGTAGCGGTTGACGACTACTATTTTTAAAATATCTCTCTCTGTGTCGCTTACAATCTTTTCATTAACTATTGCAGGCGCAAAAGATAGCCTGTTAGTGATAAGCTGACCATCCAATGCTTCAATTACATCTATTTCCTTTTCTCCAGTCCAATTCACAACAAAATCTTCAACTGTTTTTTTTGTGCAGGAAAAGTTATTTACAATTCCCGACTTTGTTGTTTTAATATTTGATTTTCCATCTTCTGCCACCAACTCGCCGTTGATAAATGTTTTTATTACTTCAAAGTTTTTCAAATCTTTCACTACAATAAAATCTGCTGCATCGCCTTCTCTTAATAATCCAACCTCTAACTTGTAATGATGAACAGGATTTACACAAGCCGCTTTTAATACTTTGAAAACATCAATTTCTTTAGCAACGGCTCTTGCACATAATTGGTTGATGTGGCCAAGCACTAAACTATCCGGGTGTTTATCATCGCTGCAAAACATTATCATGTCGGGATACTCATGTAACAAATCAATTAAGGCCTCAAAATTTTTGGCGGCGCTTCCTTCCCGGATCAGAATTTTCATTCCGTATTGTAATTTATCCAATGCTTCTTCAGCGGTAAAACATTCATGGTCGGTAGAGATAACAACAGTCCCCTCTTCCCATAAAGCCATAGTGTTTTCTGATCTTTCGGGGTGCAAGATCCCCCCTTCGGGGGGCGGGGGGGCTATATATTGCTTCGCTTTTTCGCCTCTTAATCCCGGAGCATGACCATCAACTGGTTTGCCAAGCCGATGGGCAGCGGCTATCTTTTTCATTACTTCTTCATCTTTAAATAGCACACCAGGAAAGTTCATCATCTCACTTAAATATTTTATCTCATCCCGTAGTAATAATTTTTCTACATCAGCAGAATCTAACGCAGCACCTGCAGTTTCAAAAATGGTAGCAGGCACACAACTTGGCGCACCAAAATTGAATTTAAAAGGAACAGTTTTCCCATTTTCAATCATAAACTCAACACCCTCCATGCCGCACACATTGGCTATTTCATGCGGGTCGCTGATGGTGGCAACAGTGCCGTGTACAACTGCCAGTCTTGCAAATTCTGAAGGCACTAGCATGGAGCTTTCTATATGTACATGGCTATCAATAAAACCAGGAAGAATATAGTGATTTGTACCACCAGGTAATTGGGAAACAGGACGAATGGCTTGAATTTTGCCTGCTGATACAACCACTTCAGCCGGGTAAACCGTCTGTTGGTGCACATCTACGAGTTGTCCGGTAATTGATAAATCTCCGTTCATCTTGTTATTTTGTTAGTTTACGCTAAAAATACTTATTTGATACGGCCAAACTTTACATTTGCTATCTAATTTTGCACTATAAATTAAAAACTAAACAAATGAAACGAATACTATTCTCTCTTTTCTTATTGGGAGCTGCTTTTATGGTAAAAGCACAAACAGCTGATGAAGTAATTAATATGCATATAAATGCAATAGGTGGTGCGGATGCCTGGAGAAAAGTTAGCTCAATAAAAATGGAAGGTACAATGCAAGTACAAGGTGCAGAAGTAGCCATTACTCAAACTGTTCTTCATGGAAAAGGATCTAAACAAGAAATTTCTGTAATGGGAATGACAGGATTTATGATTGTTACACCAACTGCGGGTTGGAATTTTATGCCTTTTCAGGGACAGACAGCTCCGGAAGCTATGACAGCCGAAGACCTTGCTGAATCTCAAGATCAGTTAGATGCGCAAGGTTCCTTAATAGATTATGCTGCAAAAGGGCATACTGTTGAATTATTGGGTAAAGAAGATGTGGATGGCACAGAGTGCTATAAACTTAAAGTGAATAAGAAAGGCGGCACTCCTGAAACCATGTTTATTGATACAAAGACTAATTATGTGATAAGAAGTGTTACAAAAACAAAAGCAAACGGACAGGAAGTTGAAACGACAACCAACTTCAGCAATTACGAAAAACTGCCTGAAGGAATTGTAATGTCTAAATCACTAACTCTTCCATTTGGTGAGTTGAATGTTACTAAACTAACCATCAACGGACCTGTTGATGAAGCTATCTTTAAAAACTAAGTTACCACAATAGTTATTTTCCGAACCCCGATTGAAAAGTCGGGGTTTGTTATTACTTTTCATTTTCAAATTGCTTATTATGAGAAATAGACTTGCTATCATATTATTGCTTTTAGTATCAGCCACTGGAGCTATCGCACAAACAAATATTAACAGCAGCACATTTGGTATGATGGAAGCCCGTTGGCTCGGGCCCGGAACCATGAGTGGCCGCATCACTGCTATTGAAGGAGTAGCACAAGATGGTAAAACTATTTATGTGGGTACTGCCGGTGGTGGTATTTGGAAAACTACCAATGCCGGTGCTTCATTCAAACCCATCTTTGATAAATATTGCCAGAGCATTGGTGCAATCGCCATTGATCCAAAAAATCCGAAAGTGATTTTTGCAGGAACAGGGGAGAGCAATATGCGCAACTCTGTTTCTATTGGCGATGGAATGTATAAGTCTACTGATGGCGGAGATAACTGGACAAAAATTGGTCTTGAAAAATCAGAACACATTGCCAAGATTGTCATCAACCCTAACAATACTAATATTATTTATGTCGCTGTTCCTGGTCCGTTGTGGAGTAGCAGTAAGGAGAGAGGATTGTATAAATCAACTGACGCTGGTAAAACATTTGAAAAAATATTATACCACGATGAGAATACCGGTTGTGCTGATGTATCAATTGATCCTATGCACCCGGATACGATATATGCTTCTAACTGGGAGTTCAGAAGATTGCCTTATTCATTTAACTCAGGTGGTAAAGGAAGCGGAATGTGGAAGAGTACAGATGGTGGAAAAACATGGAAAGAATTAACGAATGGCTTGCCTGCAAAACCATTTGGTCGTATTGCATTTGCGGTAGCACCAAGTGCACCAAAAAATTTAGTAGCTATTGTTGAATCTAACGAAACAGGTTTATATATTTCTGCTGATGGTGGCGAAAATTGGAAAAAGCAAAGTGCCACTTTTAATGTAGTATCAAGACCATTTTATTTTGCCACCATCGTTATCGATCCCAAAGACCCGAAAAGAGTTTATCGTCCTGCATTATCATTCTCTTATTCAAGTGATGGCGGTTATTCATTTGCAGATGCAAGCAACGAAGGCGGATGGGTGCATAGCGATCATCATGCATTATGGATCAATCCTAATAATACCAATCAATTGTATTTAGGAACAGATGGTGGTGTGTACATCAGTTTAGATAAAGGCGCTACCTGGAGTTTTGTTCAATCATTACCGGTGGGACAATTTTATCATGCAGCAGTTGATGATAAAAAGCCATATAATATATATGGTGGCTTACAGGATAATGGTAGCTGGGTTGGCCCATCAGCCGCTGCAGGTGGTGTAAGCAATGGAATGTGGAAAGCAATTAATGGGGGTGATGGTTTTTGGGTGCAGCCAGATCCCAGCGATCCAAACATTGCTTATGCAGAGTCGCAAGGTGGAAATATTAACCGTATTAATCTTACGGCAACTAAAGCAGTTAATATAAAACCACAGCAAGCCCTCAACGAAGAAAAATTACGTTGGAACTGGAATACACCCATTGTATTAGGTGTTGCTAATAAAAAGAATTTATACATGGGAAGTCAGTACCTGTATAAATCAACCGATCAGGGAAGAAACTGGACCCGCATCTCACCTGATTTAACTACTAATGATAAAAAGAAACAGGACCAGGAAAACAGTGGTGGCCTTAGTGCAGATAACACATCGGCAGAAAATCATTGTACGATTTTCACAATAGCAGAATCGCCGTTAGATGAAAAAATAATTTGGGCTGGTACAGATGATGGAAACTTACAATATACTTTGGATGCAGGAAAAACATGGACAAATGTTGCTGCTAATTATGCAAAGGCAGGTATCCCTGCACAAACATGGGTCAGCAGTATTGAACCATCAAAGTTTGATAAGAAAGTAGTATATGCCACTTTTGATAATCACATGTATGGAGATCATAAACCATATCTTGGCAAATCAACAGACATGGGTAAAACCTGGACGTTGATGAGCAGCACCGAGTTTACCGGCTTTGCACATAAAATAAAAGAGGACCCGATAAACAAAGACTTACTTTTCTTTGGAACAGAAATGGGATTGTTTGCCACTTTAGATGGCGGAAAAAATTGGTTCCGGATGAAAAACAAAATTCCGGATTATGTATTAGCAAGAGATATTCAAATTCATCCCCGCACACATGATCTGATCGTTGCTACACATGGCCGGGGAATTTTAATTGTTGATGATATTTCTCCCATCAGAAATATGACGAAAGAAACGGCAGAAAAAGAGGTGGTATTGTTTCCTACTGCACCTATCACATTAACCATGGGGCAATTTGGTAACGGTGGTTTTCCAAGTACCGGCGGTTGGGTAGCACCCAATCCGCCATCTATTCCTCCAATAAAATATTATTTGAAGGACAGAGTTAGCAGTGGTGATGTAAAAGTGGAGGTATATGATGCGGCTGGAAAATTAATTCAATCAATACCCGGAAGTAAACGCAAAGGTGTTAACATGGTGCAGTGGAATTTGAGTATGAAGCCGCCGAAAGTTGCTTCTGGCGGTGCAAAAATTGATTTTGGTGCTTTCCTTGCACCTATGGTATTGCCTGGAGATTACACTATTAAGTTAAAAGTTGGAGACTCAACTTATACATCAAAAGTGAAACTGGTGCATGATGCAACGGATAAGAATTTTACGTTGGAAGATAGAAAGCTGCAACACAAAACAGCCATGGAAGTGTATAAAATGCATGAACAATTAGCGGCTGTTGTAGAGACCATTAACGAAAAACAAAAATTGATAAAGGATAATCTTAGCAAAGTAAAAGACTCATCTTTAAAAAGGACTATGGTGGCGTATAATGATGAATTGGAAAAACTGAGAGCCGAATGTTTGGCAACTAAGCAGAAATCTATTTTTGCTGACGAAAAAAAGCTACGGGAAGAAATTACAGAGTTATATGCAGGTGTTACTGGCCAGGAAGCAGCCCCATCCAATATGCAGTTGCAGCGGGTTCCTGTATTGCAGGCAGAACTTAAAAAGAAAGAAAAAGAAAATGAGCAGCTATTAAAAAAATATGATAAGCAGGTAACTGATGGATTAAAAAAGGAAGGCCTTGTGACTACAGGAGAAAAGAAAGGCTTCTAATAATAAAAAAATATATGTATGCAATAGCCATCTTTAAAAGGGTGGCTATTATTTTTTTTGCGGCTTACAATTCGTACATTCATCATCCTAATTGCTAGTTTATGAAAAAAATAATTTTACTGTTAATTATAACAGGAATTGCTGCAAACCTTTATGCACAAAAAACAAAAACTGTAACATCTTCTGTTACTACTGCTGCAACTAAGGAAGATGAGTTATTAAAAAGTCAGAAGTATCGTTTAGTTGGTCCTTTTCGTGGTGGAAGAAGTGCTGCAGTAGCCGGTAGTTATAAAAATAAAAACACTTTTTATTTTGGTGCCACTGGCGGGGGTGTTTGGAAAACAACCGATGCTGGTAACAACTGGATGAACATTTCGGATAAATTTTTCGGCAGTTCCATTGGTGCAGTAGCTGTTGCTCCAGGCGATGAAACAGTAATATATGTAGGGGAGGGTGAAAATACCATGCGGGGAAATGTAAGTGAAGGATTGGGCGGTATGTGGAGAAGCGATGATGGCGGAAAGAGCTGGAAGAATATCGGGTTGAAAGATGGGCGTCATATTATTCGTGTTATAGTGCATCCAAAAAATCCTGATATAGCATGGGTAGCAGTAGTAGGCCACTTATTTGGACCTAATGAAGAAAGAGGTGTATTTAAAACAACCGATGGTGGAAAAACATGGAAGAAAACTTTATACATCAACAATCAAACAGGTTGTAGTGATTTAGTGATGGAACCCGGCAATCCCAATGTTTTTTATGCTGGTATGTGGAGAGTAATTAGAACACCGCATAGTTTAGAAAGTGGTGGTGATGGAAGTGGTATGTACAAAAGTACCGATGGTGGGGAAACATGGACAAATATCTCCACCAAAAAGGGGTTGCCTAAAGGCACCTGGGGAATTGTTGGTGTTGCAGTAGCACCATCCAATACAGATAAAATATTTTGTATTGTAGAAAATAAAGACGGCGGCTTGTATATGAGTCCGGATGCAGGAGAAACATGGACCTTAATGAGCAGTGATAATAATATCCGTCAGCGGGCATGGTATTATACCAAAGTATATGTAGACCCTCAAAATGAAAATAAAGTGTACTGCCCTAATGTAAACTTTATGGTGAGTACTGATGGAGGAAGAACATTTCGCAGTATAAATACACCACATGGTGATCATCATGATTTATGGATCGATCCGGAAGATGGCAATAGAATGGTAGTAGCAGATGATGGCGGCGCACAGGTTTCTTTTGATGCAGGCACAAACTGGAGCACCTATTTAAATCAACCTACAGCACAGGTATATAGAGTAAGTACAGATAATGCTTTTCCGTATAGAATATTATCAGGCCAACAGGACAATACAGCATTTCGTATTCGAAGCCGTACATATGGTGCTGCAATAACCGCCACAGATATGGAAGTAGCAGCGGGAAGTGAAAGTGGTTATGTAGTGGCAGACCCCAACAATCCAGACATTACTTATGGAGGAAATTATATGGGTATGTTGCAACGACTGGATCATAGAACAGGAGAAAGTCGTTTAATAAATGTATGGCCGGTTGATAATATGGGTGCAGGTGCTGAAGCAGCGAAGTATCGTTTTCAATGGAATTATCCGATATTCTTTTCGCCACATAATCCTAAACGATTGTATGCTGCCGGAAATCATTTATTTGTAACAGAAGATGAAGGAAAGAGTTGGGAAAAAATTAGTCCCGATCTTACTACAAATGATAGAACCAAGCAAGCATCAAGTGGAGGGCCGATCACTAAAGACAATACAAGTGTTGAATATTATTGTACCATTTTTACCACTACCGAATCATGGGTAGAGAAAGATTTGCTTTGGGCTGGTAGTGATGATGGTTTGATACATGTAAGTAAAGACGGCGGCAAAAATTGGGAGAATGTAACACCAAAGGATTGTCCGCCCCAAATAATGTGGAATTGTGTAGAGCCAGATCCTTTTAAAAAAGGAACAGCTTATTTTGCCGGTACAAGATATAAGCTGGATGATTTTGCTCCCTACATCTACAAAACAGAAGACTATGGTAAAACATGGAAGAAGATCACCAACGGAATTCCATCATTGCATTTTACAAGGGCAGTAAGAGCCGATAGAAAAAGAGCAGATCTATTATATGCAGGTACAGAATATGGAATGTATATTTCGTATGATGGAGGTATCAATTGGAAAAGCTTTCAGTTAAATTTACCAATAGTTCCTATTACAGACCTCACTATTAAAAACAATGATCTGATCGTTGGTACACAAGGCCGCAGTATTTATATTCTGGACGACTTAACTGTAGTGCAGCAGCTAAGCGGAGCAATTGCTGATAAGAATCTTCATGTTTTTGATGTTAACCCTGCTTATCGTATGCAAGGTGGGGGAAGAAGATTTGGTGGCGGCGGTGGAGCAGTACGCAATGCCGGAGCTAACCCACCCAATGGTACGGTCATCAATTATTTTTTAAAGGAGGCAACAGATTCTGCGAAAGTGGCTATAGAAGTGATGGATAAGAATAAAAAAATCATCAAAACGTTTTCTACCACTTCAAAAGAGAATAAGATCGATGTAAATAAAGGGATGAACCAGTTTGTATGGGATATGAATTATCCGGTGGCAGAAAGAGTTGACGGTCTTATTTTATGGAATGGTTTTGTTGGCGGACCTAAAGCAGCACCCGGAGAATATTTTGCTAAAATTAAAACCGGTAAAGATTCTGCTGAAGTGTCATTTACAATTTTGGCTGATCCAAATTATAAGATCACTACTACTGAGCACCAGCAGCAATTTGATTTTTTAATTACTGTGCGGGATAAATTTTCTGAAGTTATGAAAGGGATTAAAAGTATCAGGGAAGTGCGCCAACAGATGAGTGATTTTAGTGCAAGAGCCGGAAAAAACATGCCGAAAGAAATAAAGACACAGATTGATACGATCAATAAGCAAATGACAGGCGTAGAAGAAGCATTACACCAAACCAAAGCAAAAAGCGGACAAGATGTATTGAACTTTCCGATAAGGTTAGATGATAAATTAGCAGGATTGTATGGTGCAGCTTCTGCTGGCCAATCGGCTCCATCTAAACAAGCCAAAGAAGCATATGCGGAACTCGCTGGTTTAATTGACGTACAACTTACCAGGCTAAAGAAAATAATGACAGATGATGTTGGAAAGTTAAACCAACTAATTCATGAAAAGACATTGCCGGTGATAGGAGTGAAGAAAGAGTAATGGTAGTTTAAGAGAAAAAGAAAGGGCTTCAATTGAAGCCCTTTCTTTTTTTATGCAGCAGTATCTATTTTCTTTACTCGTTCTTTCATCAAAGCAATTGCTTCTTCCTTGCTTGAAAAAGTATTGTCAATATTTACCAGGTTGTCGGCCAGTTTATTATAGTTCTTCGTCATTAACCAAATAAAAATATGGAGGTAATGAACACCGTCGAATATTAATGATTTCTTTTCAGCAAATTCACTTTTCATTTTTAAAAATTCACCTGGTATTTCTGTATAATGCATGCCCGGACGAAGATGATGTACCGTATGGTAGCCATCGTTCCAGCACATTTTATTGTACGGTGTGTTGATACAATTAATGGCACTGGTAAAATTATCTTCGGTATTATTTTTATCTATAAAAGAATGTTGCGCCCAGTTGCCCAGCATCATCACTATCCGTGCAAATACAAACGGGATGATGAATATCCATAGTGTCGCCTGAAGATTTACAAAACACATTCCTACGCAAAAGGCATAAAAAGTTAGTTCGCCATACGTAAGACGCATGTATAATTTCTTTCTCTTACGATTGAACAGGTACATAAATGTATCTACAAAGCCCATCACCAAAAAACGCCCTACATATTTTAAAAAGTCAGGAAGGCTGTCTCTCCTGTACTTCATCGTACTGCTGGCGTCATCTTCCTGGTTATTTTCTACATGGTGCATGGCCATATGGTGTACAAAATACGTTTCGGGAGTATGGCCAAAGAATGGACACACAAACCAGATAGTATAATGATAAAGCCAGGTATATTCTTTTTTAAACAATTTGCGGTGGCTGATACAATGCAACATCAATCCAAAGCGTCCCTTAAAATACATTTGAGAAACATAGAAATAGGGGATGTATAAAAGCCACCAATACCCACCTTGTAATAAAGGAGTATATAATATTATTGCCACCGGAATTACAAGCAGATGGATAGCCGTAAGCAGATGTATGAACGGAAGATCCCGTTTATCATTTATATATTTCAACCAAAAACGTTCGTACCAGCTAAAACTTTCGGGTTCCTTGTATACAGGATCAGTAAGAGTTGTCAGTGCCTTCATGTAATTCGCTTAAATTGTTCTATACCAGGTAAATCGCCGCTGAAAACTATAGTCTGTACCAGAAATATAGGTGGTCTTGGCGGCGTAAAATTAAGGCATTCCGGCTAATTAGTACCTGATTGTTGTCATGGTTTAACGATAAACGTCTGTAAATCAATATATGTTACACATAATTTGTGTTCTTGTAAACGTTTTCGCTGATGGGCGGCTATAGACTACAATATTTCTGGGATAATTACTCATCCAATAATCCCGGTCTTCTTTCTTTTGTCCGTAAAATGGATTGCTCATGTCGCCATTCTTCAATTTTTTTATGATTCCCACTCATTAATATATCGGGCACTCTCCAGCCACGGAATTCTACCGGGCGGGTATAAACAGGAGGAGCTAACAGGCTATCCTGAAATGAATCTGTAAGAGCCGAGGTTTCATCATTCAATACGCCGGGTAATAGGCGACCAATTGCATCCACCAAAATAGCAGCGGGTAATTCACCACCACTTAATACATAATCCCCAATTGAAATTTCTTTGGTTACAAAATGTTCCCGTATCCTTTCATCAATACCTTTATAGTGACCACAGATCAATAAAAGATTTTCCTTTAGCGATAAACTGTTTGCTGCTTTTTGGTTGAACAATTCACCGTCGGGAGTTAAAAAAATTATTTCGTCAAACTTTCTGTCTTTTGATAATTCCTCTATGGCTTTTGCCAGGGGCTCACACATAATCAACATACCAGCACCACCTCCAAACTGGTAATCGTCTACCATCCCATATTCATTAATAGCCCATTTACGCAGCTGGTGAACTTTTACAGTCAATAATCCTTTCTCCTGTGCCCTTTTCATAATGCTATGTGCAAATGGACTTTCGAGCAGTTCTGGTAATACAGTAAGAATATCTATGTGCATGTTGCAAAGATAAGGTCAGGAATAAGAACCAGTAACTAGTCAAAAGACTGACTAGCAGTATTAAAAAAGACTAATTCGCTTCTAATACTGCCTTAATGCTCCTCCAATTGGCAGTACGTTACTTCGTTGATTAGCATAAAAGTAAATTATGGCAGTTGTAGCAAAAGCAAAACAAAAAAAAATAAAGAGCAGAAATATAGTAGCAGAAGATTATGAAGCAATATGTAATCTTCAATTGGATTGTTTTCCTGGCATGAAGCCGTGGAGTAAAGAGCAATTCGATAGTATACTTTCCATTTTTCCTGAAGGACAATTTTGTATTGAGTATAATGATAAACTAGTAGCTTCCTGTTGCAGCTTAATTATTACAAGAGGAGAGTATTCCGATTCGGCCAGCTGGAATGAATTAACCAACCGGGGTTTTATTACCAATCATGATGTTGAAGGCGATACATTGTATGGAATGGAAATAATGGTACACCCGGATTTTCGATTAATGAAATTAGCTCGCCGCCTGTATGAAGCCCGGAAAAATTTAGCGAGAGAACTAAATTTGAAAAATATTTTAATTGGTGGCCGAATTCCCAGTTTTCACCGGCACGCAAAAAAAATGAGTGTGCATGAATATGTACAGCAAGTAGTAGATAAGAAAATATATGATGAAGTCCTTACTGCACATTTATCCAATGGGTTTGTATTAAAAAGATTATTGCCTGATTATTTACCCAACGATAAAGAATCATGTGGCTATGGCACTTTTATGGAATGGACTAATTTATTGTATGTAGATAAAAAACAAAAAAGGGAAAAGCAAGACCCGTATGTAAGAATAAGTTGTATCCAATATGAAATGCGGATGATTAACAATTTCCAGGAATTTGCAGATAACTGCGAATATTTTGTAGATGTTGCTTCTGATTACCGGTCGGATTTTATTGTATTTCCTGAAATGCTGACGATGCAGCTGCTTACTTTTTTACCACACAAAAAACCTGCAGATGCCGTAAGAGAACTGGATCAATTCACCACTCAATATATTGATATGTTTACAAGATTAGCTATTCGCTACAACGTTAATATTATTGGGGGCTCACATTTTGTTGTAGAGGAAGGTGATTTGTATAATGTTTCTTACCTCTTCAAAAGAGATGGTACTTACGCAAAACAATATAAAATTCATATTACACCACATGAAAAAAAATGGTGGGGAGTAAAGGCCGGTAGTGAAATGAAAGTATTTAATACAGATTGCGGTAAAGTAGCTATTCAAATATGTTATGATATTGAGTTTCCTGAGTTAAGCAGGGTTGCTGCCAGCAAAGGCGCCAACATTATTTTTGTTCCATTTAATACAGATGTTCGAAGATCCTATTTACGGGTTCGCTTTTGTGCACAGGCAAGAGCAATAGAAAACCAGGTATATGTTGTAATAACTGGAGCTGTAGGAAATTTGCCAAAAGTAGAAAACCTTGATATTCATTATGCACAGTCGGCTATTCTTACACCAAGCGATATCGAATTTCACAGGGAAGGATTAGCTGCAGAAGCACCCGCCAATGTAGAAACGGCAATTGTGCAGGAGCTGGATATGAATTTGCTGAAAAGAAACCGTGAGTTTGGCAGCGTACAAACATGGACAGATCGTCGGACGGATTTGTATCAAATTCAATGCAAGGACGGTGATAAATTACTCAGGATATAGCCTTTACTATTGCATTTATCTATTTAAATTTACCAGATGCAGGACATTCATATTTTAATTGTTGAAGACGAAAAGAAAATTGCAGACTCATTAAAGCAGGGACTTACGGAAAATGGTTTTGAAGCAGAAGTGGCTTACGACGGCAGTATCGGCTGGAAAATATTTAAAAGCCGGCCTTTTGAATTAGTGATCATGGATATTAATCTTCCGGGGATAAATGGTTATGAACTCTGCAAAGCCATTCGTTCTGCTAATGAAGCTGTGCCAATAGTAATGTTAACTGCTATGAATGCAGTAGAAGATAAAATTGAAGGGTTTGATGCTGGTGCAGACGATTATATAATTAAGCCATTTGATTTTCGGGAACTGTTAGTTCGCATCAGGGCATTATTAAAAAGGATACATACAACAGTTGCCACGGGTACTCTTTTGCAGGCAGGTGACCTGGTAATGAACCTGGATAGTAAGCAAGTAACCAGAAATGGGCAGGCTATTTCTTTAACCGCAAAAGAATTTCAGCTATTGGAATATTTTTTACGCAACAAAAACAGGGTAGTGTCCCGTGCAGATATTGCATTGCAGGTTTGGGATATTGATTTTGATACACGAACCAATGTAATTGATGTATATGTAAACTATCTCCGTAAAAAAATTGATAAAGGATTCGATGAGCCATTGATCCACACCCAAGTTGGAATGGGCTATGTACTAAAAGATATAAGCTGATGAAGCTTACTTATAAAATCAACTTACTATTTACCATTATTGTTACCGGTATTTTGCTGGTAATGTCTTTTCTTATTTTTACATTAAGTAAACAGAGTGTTGAAAACGATTTTCGCCAGCGATTAAAAACCCGGGCTGCAAGAACAGGATATCTATACACCGTTTTTAAAAACGATACTACCAATTTATTAAAGTCGCTGGATTCTACTTCTCCACCGGCTCTGTTTAATAAGAATGTAAATATTTATAGTGAGGATAAAAAGATACTGTATGAATATCATGATGACAGTACTTCACAGATAATTGCGCCAGACGCCTGGTTTGAAGAAGCGAAAGATAATGAGCAAAGCTTTTTTGTTTACGAACAAAAAGATGTTTGTATTTACTATTACCCGTCTGCAGAACAAAATTTTATTGTAGTCGTAGCCGCAGAAAATGTTGCGGGCAAAGAATATATCTCCGACCTTAAACGTATTTTTCTGCTTTTTGTTCCCGGTGCTGTATTGTTCGCACTACTGGCTGGGTATTTATTTTCCCGCAGTATTGTGAAGCCAATCAAGGAGACAATTCATGATGTGCAGTTGATTACATCTCAAAATTTATCGCATCGTTTATTTGTGGGAAAACGAAAAGATGAATTGGCTATGTTAAATAATACTTTCAATGATTTACTAAACCGTTTGGAAGAGTCGTTTGCAATACAACGACGTTTTATATCTAACGCATCACATGAGTTATCTACTCCATTAACATCCGTTTCTAGCCAGATAGAAGTTGCACTTTTACACGACCGTAGTGATGATGACTATCGCAAAGTGCTTGGTTCTGTATTGGAAGATGTAAAGGGACTGCATCACCTTACAAGAAACTTATTAGAAATTGCAAAAGCCGGAACCCATGGTGCTATTTCGTTAGATAAGGTAAGAATTGATGAAATATTGATTAAAGCACATACCGAAACATTGAAACAGAATCCTGGGTTTAAAATAGGGTTAGATTTTCCTGAATTACCAGAAAATGAAAGTGAATGCCAGGTGTTTGGTAACTCACATCTATTGCATAGCGCCATTAGAAATATAATGGAGAACGGCTGTAAATACTCTCCAGATAATACCGTCGATGTAAAACTTGTCTTTTTAAAAAACGAAGTTCATTTACTATTTATTAATCAAAGCGATTATATACCCCCTGATGAAGTAAGTAATTTATTCGAACCATTTTATCGGAGTAACAATGCGGAAGGGAAACCCGGAACCGGCTTGGGGTTAACGCTTACCCGGCGTATAATTGGACTTCATAAGGGAACACTAACTGTTCACTCCGATGTAGAAAAAGGGACCAGCTTCGTTGTTATATTACCTTCACTAAATAAGTAATCAGGAGAAGGTCGATATTTCAGCCGATTACATTTTAATTTAATTCTAACCGAGGCTTAACCCTCCTCTAAAAGCAGGTTAATATCTTGTGCTTATTAAAGAGATTAGAGTTGGGGTAATGACAAAAATTTTCAACCGCATATTAGTTCCTGTAAATTTCAACAGAAATACTTCATTGTTGATGAATAAGGCATTGCAGGTTGCTAACGAGTTTAATTGTGATTTACATTTATTATATGTGCAAACACCAATTACTGTAATCCCTTTTTTATATGATGGAACAGTTTCTGGTTCTATGTTCAACTTTTTTACTGAAGACAGTAGTAAGAGAATGGAGAAATTGGAAAATGAGTACAAAGCGAAACTGAATGATGGTTTGTTGATGACATCAGAAATAGTGCCCGGAAGCTGGCAAACTGTAATGAAAGAAGTGATTATTAGTAAACACATCGACCTTGTACTTATTCCAAAATATCATCGCAAATTTACAGGTGCATTGGTACAACAAATTAATATCGATAAGTTATCGCAGCAAACACAATGCCCCGTACTTACTGTAACCCGCCGGTTTGATGTGACCCATTTACATAATATAGTAGTGCCGGTAAATGATTTTATACCAATAAAAAAACTAACGATGGCAACTTTTTTGGCCCGAAAGTTCAATGGTATTGTACACTTAATGGGAAAAAAAACGAATTCGAAATCCGAAGAAAGGATTAATACACGGTGCGTAACAAAGTCATACCAATTGTTAAGGGACTATACAAATGTACGGGTGCATTGCTCATCAGAATCTTACACAAATGACCATGCCGATACACTCACCTATGCAAAAGATGTAGCAGCAGATTTAATTGTAGTAAATCCTGGTAAAGAATCAGTGGGAAAAGGGTGGTTTGGAAAATGGTTTGGGAAGTATTTATACAGGGAATCAAATATTCCAGTGCTTACTATAGCACCTCAACAATAATAATGATTCAGTTGTAAAAGAAGGAAGACTCTCGTGGTTTGGTAGTTTTTATTAAGTAGGGCGGCCTGTTCCCAGGTGGCCCTTTTTTAATTTACAGTAATAACCACCGAGGCCCTGTTTTCATTGGCAGAATTATCTTTTGCAATTACTTGTACTTTGTATTCAATACCACTTTGTGTAACAAAAGATTCGCTTACTGCATAATTGGAAGATGCAGGACTGCGATGAATATCAATTAGCAATTGGTTGGTTATATTATTGGAGATATGAACATGCACTTCGCTGATGATTTTATTGTCACTTAAATTCGCCGTAACCATTACTGTTTGACCATTAGAGAAAACACCATTATTTACAGGACTTGTAATTGTAATAGCAGGCAACTCCCGGTCTTTATCAGCCGCACCGTTTTTTGAACAAGCTGCTAATGCTACGCTTACAATAAGCAGGGGTAATATTTGATGTAACCTCTTCAAATCAATAATTAAGGCAAGTGAAATTGTATATATGCTGCATTTAATTAATTGTTATACTGCTATTCTAAAAATTCATCCAAATCTCTTCTTTCTTTTTTAGTAGGACGGCCAATTTTGCTTGGGCGTTTACCCGTATGAAAACTGGCAGCCTGGTATTTTAAACGTTCTAATTCTTCTTCAGGTGTAATGTCAAGGTAGTATTTTATCGCCTCTTCATATTTAACCCGGCTTTGCAAAAGCCCAATAACTTTTATTCTCCATTTTTTTCCTTCTGTTCTCACATCGTATATATCACCTAGATGTACATTCTTACCCGGCTTAGCTTGTTCATCCTCATATTTTACTTTACCGCCGTTGCAGGCAGTAGTAGCAAGGCTCCTTGTTTTGAATAAACGAATAGCCCAGAGGTATTTATCGAGACGGAGTTTTTCTTTTGATAACATGGTACAAAAATACTGAAGCCCGAAAACTTTCAGGCTTCAGTATTTCTACAATTTTTCGCTTTATTTTCGAAGGGGCGATTTTAATATGGTAAATGACTTGCCCAACCTTGCCAATGCCCTGTTTTTAACAAATGGAGTGATGGTATTAAATTTTTCTTCGGCAATAACCTTCCCTGTTTTATCAATAACTCCCCAATTGGAATTTAGAATCACAAAAGTTTCATCTTCTCCTGGGATAATATTCTTGTATTCAGGTTTGATAATAATTTTTCCGGAATGATCTATTATTCCCCATTTTCCATCCATCATTATTTTAGCATATTCACCCACAAAAGAATCGCAGCTATCATATTGCAATGCTATTACTGTATTACCCTTTGTATCAATAAAGCCCCATTTTTTCCCCTGCCGTACCGCTAATTTGCCTTGGTTAGTAAATTTTAGAAAATTTATACCAGTCAATACTTTTACACTCTCTCCTTTTTTATTGATCAGCTCATAAGTAGTATCTCTGTTAATTACGGCAACGTCTTCCCAAATTGGGTAAGCATTTTTTGCTTGTATGCTAAATACTTCTTTTAATGTAGCATCAATATAATAATACGAGTTAAGTCCTGTTTTATTTTTTACTGTTCCTAATGAAAAGCCAGATTTGAATTCCGTAAGTGCATCATAGCGTCTTGCCGGTTCCTTTCTATTTCCTTTTTTGTCAATGAAGTAATAGGAACTATCTTTTTTTACAACAGCCCATCCATTTTTAAAGTTGGTAGCGGTTTCATATTCCAGAGGAATAATTTTTTCTCCTTTGGTATCAATGTATCCGTTTTTTGTCTTTCCATTAATGTTTTGCGATACCCGTATTAAACCATCAGATAATCCATTAAATCCGGTATAGGCGGCCTCTATTATTTTATTGCCATTTAAATCAACAAAGCCGAAGAGCCCGGCCTTCTTAGATTTGAACCCTGCTATATTTTCAGCAAAGGAGTATATTCCATCACAATCTTCAATAGTTTTTACTACAGCACCTTTTTGATCTATCAATACATATGGGTAGCTTAAATCGGCTGATATTACATATTCAGTATCAAAATCCCGGCTAGATGTGCCCACACTATCTATGGTTCCAAGATCTTTTCCTGTTCTGTTTATGTAGTGCAGCTTATCATCGGTCATTTTAACCCAGGAACCACCATACTTATCAAAGTGATTGCTGATGTTTAGATATATTGGTTTAATGGCCCATTTGCCTGTTTTATCAAAATAGCCAAAGCGGTTTGTTTCAGGATCTTTTGCATAGGCCAAATCGTTTTTAAACAAGGAGAGTGTTTCATAGATGGTAGGAATTACTTCATCGCCTTTTTTATTAATATAGCCATATAGCATTTTGTATTTTGTTTCCGCATTTGACTTTGCTACTCTTGCTAAACCGTTCTGTGAAAAATCTTCCGCATTATCATACTTTGTAACAATTACTTCGTTGCCTTTCATATCAAGGTAGCCAAATTTGTAATTTACTTTGCACCTGATCATTCCATTAAAGCAATCATAAAGCGTAAAAACAGATTTTGCTTTTTCAAAAATCCAGTTGCCTTTTAGGTCGATAAATCCATATTGGCTTCCTTTTTCAGCCCTGGCTACTTTTTCTTTTGAAAAGGTAGTTAATGAATTATATTCTAATGGTAGCAACTCTTTTCCTGTTATATCTTGTAAGCCATACTTTAAATTTTTGTATACAACCACCAAATTGCTATCAACGGTAAGCGATGGAAATTCTACCGGGATTAAAATTTTGTGTTGTGTATTTATTAAACCGTAAACTGTTTTTCTATCCACCTCCTTGCTTACTTTAATAATGTTTTTTGGAGAAGTATAGATCCATAGTGAAGAATACTCATTCGGAATAACCGTTTTTCCGGTTTTATCAATTGCACCAAATTTTCCATTTAATTTTATGGCAGCATAGCCATTGGTGAAGTATGGTATCTTATCGTTGGTTGTAAGTTTCAAATCAAGCGTAGGGGGGGATAATAATTTTTTGATTTATATCCATATAACCAATCTTGCCATTTTGCTCAAAACCAAATAGCCCATCGCCGCTATATTCTAATCTTGAATAATATAAGTCAGCTTTCGCCACAAAGGGTTTATTAAACTGTGCCGGAACTACAAATGGGATAAGTAGCAATGCTAATAAGAGTCTCATTACAAAGAATTTTCGGCAAAATACTGTAATTGGAACTGTAAAATATACCCCGGAGACGGTATATAAAAAACCCTGGTTACATAAGCAACTAGGGTTCTAATATTTAGTCAGTTTAAGTGTCTAAACTTCAGAAAAATATTTATGGAAATAAGGAATTGTCTCGATCCCCTTATAATAATTCTCAATATTATACTTTTCATTGGGGCTGTGCAGGTTATCATTGTCTAAACCAAAGCCCATGAAAATAATTTTGATCCCCAATTCCTTTTCTAAAATAGAACAGATTGGAATACTACCGCCACCACGAACTGGAATCGGAGCTTTACCAAAAGTGGTTTCTACAGCTTTTGATGCAGCTTTGTATCCTTTGCTGTCAATTGGTGTCATGTAAGGCTCTCCGCCATGGTGTAGTTCTGCTTTTACCTCAACTGATTTTGGTGCAATTGATTTAAAGTAAGTTAACAGCTTCTCAGTTATTTTATCTGATGATTGATTAGGAACTAATCTTGCAGAAATTTTTGCAAATGCTTTTGATGGCAATACTGTTTTGGCACCTTCGCCAGTATAGCCACCCCAAATGCCGTTTACTTCAATCGTTGGACGAATGCCAGTTCTTTCATAAGTACTGTATCCTTTTTCTCCCCACAATTCTTTTACTCCTAATTCATCCATGTATTCTTTCTCGTCATAGGGAGCTTTATTGATCAAGGCTCTTTCTTCCGGGCTTGCAACAACCACATCATCATAAAATCCGGGGATAGTGATATGATTATTTTCATCATGACAGCTGGCGATCATTTGCGCTAAAATAGTAATGGGGTTTGCAACGGCACCACCATAAGTTCCGCTATGCAGATCTCTGTTCGCCCCGGTTACTTCCACTTCTATATAGCTTAATCCACGAACACCTGTATCAAGTGATGGATTTTCCATACTCAGCATAGAACTATCACTGATCAAAATCACATCTGCTTTTAATAATTCTTTATTGGCTGCTACAAATTTTCCTAAACTTGGAGAACCTATTTCTTCTTCACCTTCAATCAAAAATTTGATATTAGTGGTCATGCTGTTTGTCTTCACTAATGTTTCTAATGCTTTTACATGCATATAGAATTGACCTTTATCATCTGCACTTCCTCTGGCAAAAATCTTTCCGTCAACTATCGTGGGTTCAAATGGGGGATTGGTCCACAATTCCAAAGGCTCTGCGGGCTGCACATCATAGTGTCCATACACCAGCACGGTTGGTTTTGATGCGTCGATTATTTTTTCACCATAAACTGCAGGGTGGCCATCGGTTGCCATTACTTCTGCTTTATCGCATCCGGCTTCCAGCAAACTTTTCTTTACAGCGTCAGCACATTTTTGCATATCTGCTTTGTGTTCACTTTTTGCACTTACAGATGGAATGCGGAGAAGATCCAGCATTTCATTTAAAAAACGATCTTTGTTCTTTTCCTGGTAATCTTTCCAAACTTGACTCATAAAATTGATTTTAGGGACGGCGAAGATAAGTTGTTTTGGCTGTCCAATTACCGATGGAAATACCCAGTAGTACTGATATTTTCACCAGCCTTTTTTTTAGTTTTACAAGAAAAATACATGCAAAGAATACAGTTGCTTGGTTTGTTATTTTTTTCCTCCTTTTGTGGTATCGCACAGCAAACCCCTGTTACTGAAAATCCTATCGCTTTCCAATACTTGCTGAAACATTTTGGGTTAAAGGGCAAAGTGAAATCAGTGACCACCAATGGGTCGAATAATTATTTAATGACGCAGGAGTTATTTGATCAGGAAGGACGAATGACAACCCAGGTTAATTTTTCTGGTAGTACTACTAAGTCGAACTATACCTACAACAAACCCAAAAATCTCTTAACTGTTGCTTATCAAACCGGCAACCTGCCTGTTATCAATAACCTTTATCAATATAATAATAACCAGGAGGTGGAGTATAGCTTACACAAAGAAGGCGACCCTTTACGAAAATTTGAGTATAAAGGATCTTTATTGATAAAAGACAGCGGTGCGAACAGGTACTCTACACAAAAAGTGTATTATAGTTATTATGAATACAACAACAAAGGGCAGCTTATCAAATCAAAAGATTTTAATGGTAGTGACAAACTAAGCCGGGAAGAACTATTTACTTATGAAGCAAATGTGGTTACTATAAAAGGTAAAGCTTATCCGAGTTATGCGGGCGCAAATGAAATGGTCTATGAAAAGAAAAAGTATTATGATACAAAAGGTAATTTGATAAAATCGACCTATACTCAAAACGGCAAAACAGAAACTACCGAATATAAGCTGGATACCTATGGAAACTGGATTTGGAAAACAGGTGGAATGACAAGAAGAATTGAATATTATGATACACCGCTGCCAACCAACTCTGTCACAGGTAAAACTGATGCTAAAGATCAGCTGTCTCTTTTAGTAGACGAAAATTTTGATAACAACAATAACAAATGGGTTGAATGGGATAATGAAGGCTCCTCTGCACAATTATATAAAGGCAATTACCGGATTACCGCAAAAAATAGTAACAATTATGCTACCTGGATGTTTGTTCCCAAATTGTCTGACCTCGGAGAAGATTTTACAATAGAAACAAAAATATTTTTGAATAGCACAGAAACTGGAAATGCGAATGATAGTTATTGGTTGTTTTGGGGAGTTGGCAATAGTGCTAAAGATTTTTATGCTTTTGGTATTTATCCAGAAGGTAAGTTTCAATATGGAAAGACAGTCAATAGTCAATGGGATGGTAAGGCAGGTACAATTAGTTCATCTGCAATAAATGTGGGTGCTAACAAAGCAAATGTATTGCGTGTTGAAAAAAGAAAGGATGCTATTTTCTTTTTTATAAATGGCAGTGAAGTGCATAAAGCAAATTATGAGAAGTTTAATATTAATCATACCGGTATCGGTTTTCAGGTGAATGGCAAAAAAGTGGCAGATATTGACTATTTAAAAATTTTTAGGGGTTCTGTACCTACTATTACGGTTTCACCGGAGCCACAAGAATCTAAGTATCAACAATCATTGGCAAAAGCCAATAATTCTAAAGAACGGGCCGATGCTATTATTGATTACTATTTAGCATTACAATCATTGAGCTATACAACTGAACAATTAGAAAAACTGCTTGGTAAAAAATTTTTGCAAATGATGGATATTGACTTTCACGGCTTTTACCAGGTGCTTATGTCGAAGAGAATTAAGGGAGACGATGTAAAACTATGTATGAAAGCAAGTGAGGTTTTAACTACCGAACAAAGAAATGCGGTAAAATTGATTGCTAATTACACGGTCGAAGATTTTCAGGCAACACAGAATAACACAGCTAAACCTTCTTATCCTGCCGGAGTGCCAAGACCTGGTTATGGCTGGGGTAAAACAGTTAGTAGTGACAAAATTGTTAACAGCAATAATGGAACTACAAATCCTCCAACAGTAGTTGCACCTGCTAAACCAAAGGATGAGCTGACGATACTAAAAGAAGGTGCAAAATATTTACAAGGGCAAATGGTGTATCTCTCCACACAAAAGACAAATTATTTTGTACCGCAGATCATCAATATAAAAAGTGTAAGTGATGAAATTACCTTAGTAGGAATTGGATCAAAATATTCCTATTCTTATTCCTCCGGAAGGAATGAATTTGGTATCAGGTCATTAACCAGTGTTTCCCAAACGATAAAAGTCAGAGACCTGCTAAGTATGATTGATAGAGTAAGCGGAGCTTATATTGTTACACAAATTGGTCCTTGTGGCAAATGTTCCGGACAAGGTGGTTCATGGAACAACAGCACCCGTACCAGAAGTTATTGTAACAGTTGCAATGCTACTGGTTGTGTGCCCACTTATATTTGGAATAATGGCTCCAGCAGAGCTTTCTAAAAGTTAATTCAATTTCTTTTTTTATCACCCTTCGGTACCTGCACTTTCAGTTCAAACATGATCAATCTGCCAATGGAAGGGGAGCCTACAAATTCAATCTGCTCTGTATTGAATAAGTTGGTAATACCCATGTTTACTGAAACCAGTTTATTTAATTTATATCCTGTACTAAGGTCAATGGTAGTAAACCCACCCAAAGGCCCATGATCAAAGTTTTTACGTATTGGAGACAGTCTCGGTCTTTCGATTATACCTCTGCTACCTTCGCCTCTTGAAGTACCGATCTGGCTGGCACTGTAAAAATCGTATTGCTCCACAAACCGGGCAGACATAGTAATAAATAATTTTTCTTTACAAAGGTTTTGAAACCCTAACATTATCATTCCTCTATGGTTTGGAGTATTCTGGCTCTTTTCTTCCAGCGATACATAGCCATCCTTGTTAGCGTCATTTTTTATGTTATCATCCGTAATATCTGATTTAAACCATGAATATTTAACAGCAAGAAAGATAAATTTATTGAAAGTATAGTTTAGCCCAGCATCCAATCCATACGACCTCACAGTTCCATAATTAAAGAAGGTTGAAAAAGATGCATTTCTTAATGTGTCGTTTACAAATGCACCTGCAGTTGGTAGGCTATGTGTAACCTTAATGCCATTCACACTTAAAACTCTACCTGCAACAGATATTGTCGGGCTGATAAAATTTTTACTCAGCCCATTGTAATAATTGATATCAATAAAAAGTTTTTTTGCTATTGTTCCCTTATATCCAATCTCCCAGGTATTTACCTGTTCCGGTTGTAACGGTATCGTATATTTAAATAATGCGGTATCCTTTTTATTGACCCCGGTTGGAATATAGTATATGCCATTGCCGCCATTGCCAAACAAACTTCTGCCAATGCCTGCATATTGGTTTTGAATACTGGGCATCGCATAGGCTTTACCCCATGTTATTCTTGCGGTGCCATCACCCATTTTTTTGGTGAGTGCAAATCGTGGTGCAAAGAAATTTCCAAAATTACTATGGTGGTCAATGCGGGTTGTACTGATGAGACGCATAGACCAGGGCAACTTTTTTTCCAGTTGAACGACAGCTCCATATTGTGTAATGTTTATTCGTTGAAAACTATCAATCAGTGTACTGCCAAAACCATTCGGCCTTTCCAGTTGATAATTAAATCCCGTAACTAACGACAGCCCGGCTTTTTGAAATGTATAATTGTATTGAGCTTCTGCATTAAGACGCTGGCTTTTTTCTTTAAATAGGTTTCGCATGGCGTTTGTTTCCGCTGAGTCAGGAGATAATCTTCCAGCAGTTTTGTATAAAGGATGATTGGGGTCAGTAATGGAACTTTGGGTTCTATTCCAATAGTCACGGGTATAATTGGGTATTATATACGAAGTGCCAAGAGATCCCCAGGTGTTATAGATGTTTGCGAAAAACCGTGGGTGAACAAAACGAGCCTGTAAAAAACTATAAACAACACCCCTTACTTGATTGCGGCCGCTGGTTGTTACTTGCAAACGATTCACATTACTACCTCCGGTGGAAATTATAATATCTGCTTTAGGGGTTACACTATAATATACATGTGCTTCGCCACGATAACGACGAAAATCAAAATTTACATTTCGCTCCGCTATTGCCACCGCAGGTCCATAATAGGGAGTTGTACCGGGAGGGTTTTGATTGCCAGCATAAACTGAATCATACCATTTAAAATCTTTTCCTGAAGCATGTTCGCCACTTAATTTATAGGCCCATTTAGTATTTATTTTTTCTGCATGGCGAAACCGGCCGCTAAACTGGTTCTGGCTGCCTGCACTGAGAGCTACGGTTGTGCCCTGGTATTTTCGGGGATCTTTACTGATAAAGTTGAATAAAGCGTTGTGTGCATTTGGGCCGTATAATGCCGATTGTGGCCCCAGCACTATTTCTACACTTTCAATATCCTCTTTGCTTGTGCTACCGTTATTAAATACCGGTAAACCCCCACTCAAAGGTGACATGCTATTTCGGCCATCCACTAGTTGTAGTATTTTATTGTTAAATGCACTGTTCAATCCCCTAGCATTAAAATTTATTTCATCCACACCGCTACGGGTATATTCCACTCCCTGAAGTTTAGATACCAGCTCGCCAACGTTTGATCCGGCGAATTGCTGGAGCTCTTTTACGCCAATTACCAGGATGCATGCAGGTGCATTGGTAATTTTTTCAGGACGTTTGGATGCAGATACTACTATTTCATTTCCTGTTTTATTGTCTAAAGTCAATACAGCATTAACAGTTGTTTCTATACCATCGGTTACTTGTACAGTTAATTCAATCATCTCATACCCAACATACGATATTTGAAATTTTATTGGGCCAGCGTTTATTTTTTTAAAACTAAAATATCCTTCATTGTTGGATGTGACCGAATTGAAAATTCCTTTCACACTTACAGTAGCACCAGCTAATGGTTCATTGCTGTGTTTAGCCGTAACCTTTCCGCTAATGGATCCCGTGTTTTGTGACAACACCGTAACAGAGAGCATACAGAATAGTATCGGCAATAGTGTCTTTCTCATAACAAGTATTTTTTTGTTTTGATCTGCGAGTTTAAAATAATGATCAAACTGCTACTGATTCAGATACCCTGTAGTTTTAAAAAACTATTGAGATAAAATTTTCCAATGGGTAACTCATTTTTTCCTACTTCAACTGTTTCATGAGTAAATGAATTAATCTTTTTTATAGAAACGATATAGGATCTGTGAATCCTGATAAACTCACTGTCTGAAAGCATGGCTTCGATAGATGAAATAGTCTGCCTGGTAATAATTGAGTTGCTATCTGTATGTACTTTCAGATAATCTCTTGCACTTTCTATGTATAAAATATCATCGAGCATTACTTTGATCATCTTGCGGTCGGACTTTAGATATATGAAACCGGAGCTTAATTTTTTATCTTTTGTATCGGGATCAGAAGCAGTCGTTTCTGTTTCATCCTCTTTTTGTGGAAAGGCTTTGTTAACTGCCCTAAGGAAACGATCAAAACTTATAGGTTTTAATAAATAATCCACAACGTCTAATTCAAATCCATCCAGTGCATATTCTTTGTAAGCCGTTGTGAAAATGATTTTAGGGCTTTTGCGTAATGATTTTACAAATTCGGTACCACTTAGATGCGGCATTTGTATATCTAAAAAGATGAGATCAATTTTCTGATCTTGCAAAAAAACCAGCGCATCTATAGCATTGCCACATTCAGCTGTAAATTGAAGGGTAGGAATTTTTTCAATATACCTCCTGATGATATCCCTTGCCATAGGTTCATCATCAACGATCAGGCATCTGGCTGGTTTATAATTTTTATCAGGCATAATTGAGTGCCGGTATTGATTCGTTAATTTCTTTAGAAACCGGATTGGCTTCTGTTAATTCAAGTTTCAGATTTACAACAAACACTTCTGGTTCATCAATGATCTGTAACTCATATTTATCCTTATACAATAGTTCTAATCTTTTTTTTACATTGGTAATTCCTGTTCCTGATTTAATAAGCGGTTCTGAGTGATGGCTGTCTTTTCCATTCATCAGCTTCATGATCAATGTTGTTTCTTTTAATTCAATTTTCAAATTGATCCAGGGTTGAATGAGAAATTTACTGGCTCCGTGCTTAAAGCAATTTTCTACAAATGGCAGCAATAAAAGCGGTGTAATTTGAAGACTGCCCGTTTCCTCCGGCATGGAAATATAAAGATTAAGATCATTGCCATATCTAATCTTTTCCAGATTAATATAATCATTTAGCATGGTTAATTCTTTATCCAGCGGTACCAGGGTTTTATTTCCTTCACTTACAATATACCGTAGCAAATCTGAAAGCGCCATGATCATTTTTGATCCTTTAGGTGATTCGTTTTGCGTTTGGGAATAAATATTGTTGAGTGTGTTAAATAAAAAATGTGGGTGAACTTGTGCTGTAAGTAACTGAAGTTGTGCTTCCGATTTTTCCTTTTGTAATTCCAGGTTTCGGTTATCTTTTACATACCAGTGTTTTAGCAGCTTGATTCCCACCGCTAAAGCCGCACCCGTAAGGGCTCCTTTTAAACTACTAAAAATGGCCAAAGAAAGGCTTGCCGCTGGAGGTCTTTGTGAGTCAGTTAGAAAATAATCTGATAAAATAAAAGAAAGAATTTTTGGATTTACGTATTTAATCATAATAATGTTTGCCACAAGCGATAAAAATAAAAAAAGTAGTGTCCATAAAAAGGCTTTGTAGTACTCACTCTTAAATATAAAACTTGGCAAAACAAAATACAGTAGGGGGTAGGCCAACAGCGTTTGCGGAATAAGCATCAACAAGCTTTCTGATATAGTGAAGGGAAGGTTGCCGAAGTAATAAATCTCTGGTTTTCCCATGGGATTGGCAGCATGGACAAAACCAAAATACAGCCACCAGCAAGCCCAAAATAGCAAATGCCGCTTTATTCTATCGGTTTTTTTTTCGGAGAGTATAAAATTTTTACTGATCATTTTACAGCGGCGTATTAAAAATAATTTTATTTCTCCAGAAACCCCAGGTATGAAAATCTTTGCGATATTCAAATG
This sequence comes from uncultured Chitinophaga sp., assembly GCA_964641575.1. Classification (GTDB taxonomy): domain Bacteria; phylum Bacteroidota; class Bacteroidia; order Chitinophagales; family Chitinophagaceae; genus JJ008. Next base: position 44,509 of record CAZXMP010000011.1, read on the forward strand.
ATTTTGCAAGACAAACAGGTTTTGTCTGCGACGAACGAAACCAAACATCTTTTTGGTTTGCAAATGACGTTATTCTTCTTTATGAACGAGTAAAGATGGTGATTGTCGCATTTTTTAAAAATCTCCTTATTCAGCAATTAGTTTTAGTCTTCAATGTAAAATTGTATTTGTTATTTAGAATCATTGATATGAAAGCGTTTAAAATTTCACTGCTAATAACTCCTTTTGGAATGTCTATTCTCTATCAATCCTGTAGAAAAGATACTACTCCCTATTCACCAATCGAAGAAAAATTGTCTGGTGAAAGTAAGCCACTGGACCAACTAGGGGCGAAAGATGGTTATTAAAAGTAAAAATTGTTTTATAAAAACTCTTATATACTCTTCATTCTATTATTTAACACCTGATTAAAATATAAGATTCTTTCATTTAAAACAAAAATTATGAAAACATTTAAACTAGCCGGAATGGCTTTGACATTTATTTTGCTGGCACAGCTGACCATTCTGTTTGGATCCTGTCAAAAAGAAGTCTCATCTCCGGAAAAAAAAGCTGATGATGAATTTGCAACCCAGATAGAAAAATCTACTCAGAATTCGCTACCACATACTAAACAATACCCGGCAGATGTAGCCACTGCCTGGTTCAGTTTATTGACAGATATAACCAAAACTAAACCTTACCCCAACCCGTCTGCCCTGCGCATATTTGCATACAGTGGTATGGCGTTGTATGAGTCTGTAGTTCCAGGAATGCCATCCTATCAGTCCATGTATAAATATTTAACGGGGAACAGCATTGAAGTGAATAAGAAAAAAGATTATTACTGGCCTGCCTGTGCTAATGCAGCCATAGCCCGCATTTCATCATTAATAATGCAGAACTATGCGGCACCAAATCTTACTCAGGTACAGGCCCTGGAAAATTCACTTAATACTTCTTTTCAATCGCAGATAACACCTGAACAGTTGCAACATTCCAATGATTTTGGAAGATATGTTGCTGACATTATTTATGAGTGGAGTAAAACCGACGGCACTTTAAACGTTAATGGCATTTTAGCTACATGCCCTCCTTATGTGCCGCTGGGCGGCCCGGGCAATTGGGTTCCCACACCTCCCGGTTTTTTTCCTGCTGCCGGCGCATGCCAGGGAAACCTGCGAACATTTATTCCCAATATTGTAAATACGGTTTTAGAGGCGCCACATCCGGTTTATTCCACCGAACCATCTTCAGCATTTTACCAGGCCGCCTATGAAGTATACCACCGCAGAAATAATATTACCGCAGAGGAGATACGATCAGTAAGTAACTGGAGAGATTTATCGCCCAATTACAATCCACCGGCACATACACTGAAGCTGTCAACAGAAATAATCAAAAATGAACAAACAAACCTCGAAGATGCATCAGTAATTTTTGCCAAGCTAACCATGGCAGCTTACGATGCTGTTGCATCCTTATTCAAAGCAAAATTCCATTATGCACTAATAAGACCGATTACTTATATCAGGAATGTGATGGGATATGGAACATGGAATTCTTTTGTTACAACGCCTCAAACCCCATCTTACCCGGATGAGGTGTCAGCAACCGCATCCTCAGTAGCCATTCTTGAAAATTATTATGGAACAAATTATGCGGTTACTGACAGTGTACATCAATCCACTTATGGCAATTTCTCTTATCCTTCATTAAATGCAATACTGCTGGATGTGGTTGAAGCAAGGGTAAGTGGTGGAACGATTTTTCGGTTTGCCGGGGAAATAGGTATCACGCAGGGCCGAACAGTAGGGCAAATGATCAATGCGTTGCCATTTAAAAAACCATGATCCTGGTATTATAAATAATTTCAAGGAAATCAAGATGAATAAATATCTAAACCTGAAATCATGAAAAAAATACATTTTTTTCAAATCATTATACTTGTTGTAATAGTGATTGTAAGTGCTAATTGCACAAAAGAGGCGCCAGCTACAGGTTATAGTACTGGCACAGGTACTACCAATCCGCCACCACCGCCACCTAACCGGCCACCTGTAGCTAATGCTGGGCTGGATTTTACGGGTAAATTATATAGCAACGACTTGACATTAAGAGGAAAAGCGTATGACCCGGATATGGGCAATACCCTTACTACAACCTGGACGAAAATTGCAGGGCAGGCATGTACCATCGTTTCTCCGCAAAGTCGTACAACATCTGTTACCAATCTTCTTGTGGGAGAATATCAATTTGAACTTTTAGCCATAGATAACTATGGAGCAACTGATAGGGATACAGTAAATGTAAAAATTACTAGTATAGAGCCAATAACAAGCCCCGTTAATGTTTTTAATTTAAGCTGGACTTGTCCAATGGGTTGCAGCATACCTATTTATGATATTTATAAGCATCTGCCATTAAATACGCCGATCCGTGTTTTCATAAAATTCGTCAACTCTGCAACATGGCATGAAGCTGTTCCGATAAGTCAATATTCGACAAACAATCCGGTGTATTATTATAGTGTTGATAACGATAACGAAAAAACTATTTGGTTATATACAGATACTGATGAGAATATTAATGTTGATGTAAGGATTTTGTTTTGATGCGAAGCAATTAATACGAGTTGATCTTTTTTTACTTTTTGATTTTATATCCGGATTAGAAATTTAAAATCATGAAAAAAATACATCTTTTTAAAATCATTATACTTGTTGTAATAGTGTTTGTAAGTACTAATTGCACAAAAAATGCTCCAATCGGAAATACAACGGCTATAGTTGCTCCGCCACCACCAACTACACCTGCAGCTGCAATTAATACTTCTCCAAAGGCAAATGCAGGTTCAGACAAACTGCTTATTCTTCCAGTGAACAGCTGCCTTTTAACTGGTTCGGCTTATGATAAAGAAAATAATATTCAACTGATCCTATGGAGCAAAATATCAGGCCCAGCATCATTCATTATTGAGAATGGCAATTCATTTTCAACCACAGTAAAAAATCTGGAGTTAGAATTATATCAATTTGAACTGATGGTAAAGGATGCATTTGGATTAATAAGTAAGGATACAATTGCAGTTACTGTAGGTCAAATTTCAACAAATCCCACTGAAACAATTTTTGAAAACCTCAATTGGGGAACCCAAGGGCTATTCGGCACCCTATTATGGGGTTCTGCTATTCTTATTCCAAATATTTATCAATATGTACCAGAAGGAAATGTTTTTAAAGTTTTTATAAAAAAAGGTAGTTCTGCAAATTGGGAGGAATTACTTTTCGACGAACATTCATGGTATGGCGTTTATTTAGTAAATGGCACTTTAATTGTATGGTCAACTTATGATGAAACGGAACCTGTTGACATCAAACTTGTTTATTAAAATAGAGTGAATGTGAAAACTATTTAACCAGGAGCCAGATATCGAAAGATTTCACAGCTCATTTATTCCCTTTTTTTCTATTATGTTTTGATGTATTGAAGCTGCTTCCCTCACTTGAATTTGATGTAACAGCTTTTGATACCAGCTTACTTCCAAAGCGGTCTTTAATATCATCTACTGCTTTATATAAATTTAGTTTTTCTACATTATTCTCAAACAAACTCATTTGCATTGTCATTGGAATGAACTGGCTGAAACGAACACCCAACAACCGAACGGGTCTTTTCTTTTGATACGATTTATTGAACAGGTCTTTCACTTTTGCAATCAAAACATCATCTAATGCCGTATAGTCAACAGTTTCTTGCCGGGATGTAGTTTCAAAATCTGAGTAACGAATTTTCACAGTCACACACCCTGTTAGTTTTTCATCTTCTCTTAATGAATAAGCAGTCTTTTCAGTTAGGCGTACTAATTCTTTATGTAAAAATTCTACATCGGTGTAATCGGTATCAAACGTATTTTCATGGCTCATACTTTTTTGTTCCCAGTCAGTGGTAATTTCTGCACTGCCAACGCCATGTGCTTTATGCCATAAACTTTCACCCCATTTCCCTGCAATCTTTTCTAAATGTTCTATCGGTGTTTTCGCAATATCTTCAATCGTGTAAATACCGTAGCTTTTTAAATGTTGTTCGGTTTGTTTACCAACACCATTTATTTTTTCAATCCCCAAAGGCCATAAAAAGTCTTTTTCTTTTCCCTGCAGTATTTCTAAAAAGCCATTTGGTTTTGCTTCGTTCGTGGCCATTTTGGCAATAAATCTTGCAGAGGCTAATCCACATGAAATTGGCAAACCCGTTTCGTTTGTTATGAGTGTACGTAGTTCTTTTGCATACTGGCTAACACCAAAAAATTTATCCATCCCGGTCAGGTCAATATAAAATTCATCAATACTGGCTTTTTCAAACAAGGGAACTTTGGATGCAATAATTTCTGTAACCCATCTTGAATAGCGGCTGTAATCGCTACGGCTGCTATTAGTAACAATGGCTTGCGGACAAAGCTGCATTGCTTTTTTCATTGGCATGGCAGAATGAATACCAAACTTCCTGGCTTCGTAACTGCAAGCAGCTACCACACCTCGTTCATATCCTCCAACCAAAACAGGCTTACCTTTCAAGGAAGGATTATTTCTTATTTCAACAGAAACAAAAAAGGAGTCGAGATCTAAATGAGCAATATGTCTTTTTTGATAGGACATCTTTCAAAGTTAATCTTAAGTCCGAAAGACGGAAAGTCCGGAAGACGATTCTTACTATCAGCGATTTTCTTTCTGACTTTCGGTCTTTCCTACTCTCGGTCTTGCAACTTATATTTGATTATGAATTTGGAATGGCTAAAGACGGGTATTGGCCCGCTGAAGGATCTGCTTACTTTTTTAAACAAAGAAGGAAAGACAAGCGATGTATTGAAAAGGCAGGTGATCCGAGAGTTGCGGAATAACCTGAATATTTTTCACAATGCATTTTTAAACGAAGTATCTGCGGATGTAATGATTGATATGTTGAGCAATGAAACTATCAAGAAAGGAGTGGAGAGCAACTTTAAATTCAACAAATTAAAACCCGGCAGCATTGAACCGTATCATGTATTTGACGACCGTAATAAAAAATACATCGGTTGGAATGCAGAAAAGCTGGTAGAAAAAATTGATGAGAAGATCGAGGAATTAAAAAATATTAAGAAGATGAATGGTAATAGTGTTGCGAAAGTGAAGAATAATGTTTCGCTGATGCTTAGTAATCTTTATTACAGAATGAAATTACTGACTGATTTTATTAAAGGGCCTAAGTAAGATAAATCTCCAACAATCCATCCGGCAATTCCACCA
>CAZXMP010000012.1:0-46642 GCA_964641575.1 uncultured Chitinophaga sp.
ACGGGGTTGTATGCAACTGTGTGGCAGGCCGGAGCTATCTTACTGCCAGTAAAAAGTGTAGGTGTAATGGGCGATGAAAGAACGTATGAATTTACTGTAGCATTAAGAGCGGTGACTAGTGTGGATGGAATGACAGCGGATTGGGCACATTTACCGTATGAGTTTTTAGCCAATATCTCTAACGAGATCATTAATAATGTAAGAGGAATAAACAGGGTGGTATATGATATAAGCAGTAAACCACCTGCAACAATTGAGTGGGAATAAGATGGTAAATTGAATACCTCTTAAAACGAATCTTATTTATGAAAAAAAATATTCTTGTAGTATTGGTTCTGGTTTTTGCATGTTCTGTTTCGAATGCACAGACAGAGGTTCGTAAACATAAGGTGGCAATCTTTGCTCCCTTGTATCTAGATTCTGCATTTGATTACAATGATGAATACCGTTACGCAAAAAATGTATTCCCAAAATATATAAACCCGGGATTGGAATTTTACGAAGGAGCTCAATTGGCTATTGACTCCCTGAATAAAGAAGGAGCACCGTTAGAGATCTTTATTTATGATACCCGTTCTTCCAAACAAAGTATCGCCCAGCAATTGAATAAAGCAGAAAGAGATAGTGTAGAACTGATTATTGCGCATAGTACCAGCCAGGAAGTAAAAATTTTTGCAGATGCTGGCTTGAAAAGGAACATACCTGTTATTAATGTAAATCTTCCCAATGATGGCGGAGCCAGTGCCAATCCATTTTTTGTGGTATTAAATTCTACTTTAAAAACACAGTGCGAAGGAATCTATAAACATATCCAGAAATATTATTCGCTCAACCCAATTGTGGTGTTTAGAAAAAAAGGGCAATTAGAAGACCGGCTAAGAATGTATTTCGACGACTTTTCAAAAAGCACCGTAGCGGTGCCGTTGAAAATGAAATATGTAGAATTGACAGATAGCTTTACGGTAAACCAGCTTCGAGCTCATCTTGATACTACTAATCAAACACTTTGTATAGCGGGAAGTCTTGATGAGAATTTTGGAAGAAGATTGGTAAAGCAATTATCTATTCTAAAAAAACAAAAATACCAGGCTTCCGTAATGGGCATGCCTACCTGGGATAATATAAAAGATTTCAACAAGCCAGAATATAAAGGCGTTGAGATTATTTATAGTACTCCTTTTTATCATTCAAAAGTTGATAAAATAAGCCAGGGAATTACAAATTACTTCAACACGTTGATGTTTGCACGGCCTTCTGATATGGTATTTCGTGGGTATGAGGTAACCTGGAAATATGCAAAGTTGCTTATGCAATATGGCAAAGACATTTCATCAAATCTGGGTAACAAACAGTACAAAGTGTTTACAGACTATGATATTCAGCCTAACCTCAACAAACAATCCATGACACTGGATTATTTCGAAAATAAAAAACTCTATTTCCTAAAATGGCAGGATGGGATGTTGAAAGGAGTGTTTTAATTTTCGTTAATACTGTAACTTCATATTCTATTTCGTTTTTGTGGAAGTACAGGATACCAAAGGATATAACATTATCAATAACTGGCTTGAATCAAAAGGTTTTAAGCCTTTTTTATTTCAGCAGCAAGCCTGGCAACAAATCATTGCCGGTAATAGCGGATTAATAAATGCACCTACTGGTTGCGGTAAAACATTTTCCGTTTTCTTAGGAGCTGTTATTGATTTTATCAATCATCGCCCTGATGATTATACAAGCAGAAAAAACAATGGCTTACAATTGCTATGGATAACACCACTCCGTGCCTTAGCCAAAGATATTGGCCGTGCCATGGAAGAAGTAATTGTAGAGTTAGGCATGAATTGGAAAGTTGGAATAAGAAATGGCGACACTTCCACTGCAGAAAGAGCTTCTCAAAAAAGGCAAATGCCGGAAGTGCTTATCATTACACCGGAAAGTTTGCATTTATTGTTAGCACAAAAAGGATATCCGGAAATTTTTCGTTCGCTGAAATTAATTGCTATTGATGAATGGCATGAGTTGCTGGGAATTAAGAGAGGCGTGCAGGTAGAGTTAGCAATTTCTAGAATAATCGGGAGTCTTCAGTTAGCAGTTACAACCAATGACTCACGACTCAGCATTTGGGGAATCTCTGCTACCATTGGAAATTTAGAAGAAGCTAAAGAAGTTTTATTATCGCCAATCAAAAAAGCAGGTATTACTATTAAGGCTAATCTTAATAAAAAAATTGAAGTCGAGTCTATTTTCCCTGATGAAATTGAAAAATATCCATGGGCAGGTCACTTAGGAATTAAACTGGCGCATAAACTCATTCCTATTATTCAAGAAAGCAGAACAACACTCATTTTCATTAATACGAGGGGGATGAGTGAGAGATGGTACCAAACATTGCTGGATATTTGCCCAGAACTGGCCGGCTCAATTGCTTTGCACCACAGCTCTATTGATAGGGAAATGAGGGAGTGGATCGAAGACAATCTTCACACCGGCAACTTAAAAGCTGTTGTATGTACTGCCAGTTTAGATTTGGGAGTAGATTTTCGCCCTGTAGAAACGGTGATACAAGTTGGTTCACCAAAAGGAGTAGCCCGGTTCTTACAACGGGCAGGTCGTAGTGGCCATAGTCCGGATGCTGTAAGTAAAATTTATTTCCTGCCAACGCATTCATTAGAGTTGATAGAAGCTGCTGCATTAAAATCGGCGATGCAGGAAAACATGATCGAGAGTCGCCCACCAATAATGCTTTGTTTTGATGTGCTGATGCAATACCTGAATACCATTGCGATATCAGATGGTTTTTTACCCGATGTAATTTATAAAGAAGTTACTTCCACTTTTTGTTTTAGAGATATAACCAAAGATGAGTGGCAACATATTCTTCATTTTATTACAGAGGGCGGCAATGCTATGCAGCAATATGATGAATTTAAAAAGGTAGAAATAATAGATGGAGTTTATAAAATAAACAGTCGTAAAGTAGCCATGCGGCACCGGATGCACATTGGTACTATTGTAAGTGATTCGATGTTGAAAGTGAAATTTATGAGTGGTGGCTATGTGGGGGTGATCGAAGAATATTTTATTTCAAGATTAGAAGCCGGTGATGTATTTACGTTGGCAGGTAGAAATCTTGAATTCCTGATGATAAAAGACATGACAGCCCTTGTAAAAAAATCAGATAAGACAAAATCCATTGTTCCCAGCTGGAATGGTGGCCGCATGCCACTGAGTGCTAATTTGGGAAAGAAGTTGAGAGAAATGTTAGATAAGTCGGTAACTGGAAATGGTGAGCCGATAGTAGAGCTTGAAGTTTTAAAACCTCTTTTAAGCTTGCAGGAAACACTTTCTCATGTGCCAAAGAAAAATGAATTATTGATCGAGCAAATAAAAACTAAAGACGGCTTTCATCTTTTTGTATACCCATTTGAAGGACGGTTAGTACATGAAGCAATGGCAGCCATATTATCATTTCGTATAAGTCGAATACAACCCATCACTTTTTCTTTTGCCATGAATGATTATGGCTTTGAATTACTGAGCGACCAACCTATTCCCGTGGATGATACCAATGTGTATGAATTATTCTCCCCGGAGGATTTACTAAACGATATTCAACGCAGCGTTAATAGTACCGAAATGGCGAAAAGAAAATTTAGGGATGTTGCTGTTATTGGTGGTCTAATTTTTCAAGGTATGCCGGGAGAAAAAAAGAAAGCAAGGCATCTTCAATCTTCTGCTTCTTTATTATTTAAAGTATTCAGCGAATACGATTCAGTTAATTTATTACTCCGTCAGGCTTACCAGGAGGTAATGGATCAACAAATGGAAGAAGTTCGTTTGCGGGATATGCTAAACCGGATTCAGGAATCTACTATCATCATTACTTTTCCTGAAAAATTAACGCCTTTTTGTTTCCCCATTAAAGTTGATAGTATGCGGGAGGACCTTTCATCGGAAAAATTGGAAGATCGAGTAAGAAAAATGCAACAGCAACTTTCAATAAAGTAAAAATAATTCATCGCTGTTCAACCATTTTCTTGCTTTGAACCATCAGTTTGCTTCTTTATATTTGCCCACCTCATGCAAAATCCCATTCCTCATATAGTCCGCAATAATACGTTGTGGCTTTCGCCAGAACGTAGCATATTTTGGGAAGAAGAGAATACTCTTATCATTGCCGATATGCACCTCGGCAAGACCGGTCATTTTCGCAAAGCGGGCATAGCCATTCCACAGAGTATTTATAAAGCCGATTTACAGCGGCTTATGTCGCAGCTTTATTTATTTAAAGTGGACAGATTGATCATTGCCGGTGATTTTACGCACAGTGTTGCCAATAAAGAATTGGATTTGTTTTTGAAATGGAGAAAAGATTTTTCATTACTGCATATTGACCTAGTAAAAGGAAATCATGATATTTTGGATGATGCCTGGTACAAAGAAGCGAACATCAGCATCAGCAATAAAAAATTAAGTGCCGGGCCATTTCTGTTTATACATGACTTAAAGGTTCATCAAAAACTTACTGAAGAAGAAAAACAATTGTATGCTTTTACCGGTCATATGCACCCTGCTATTGCTATCAAGGGTCAGGGAAAACAATCGCTTCAATTTCCATGTTTCTATTTTACAAAAGAGTATTGTGTATTACCAGCATTCAGTCGTTTTACCGGCACATTTAAAGTAAAAACACAAAAAGGAGAAAATGTTTTTGCTGTAGTAGAAGATACAGTGATGCAAATAGCCTAACGCTTTTTACGAAGCTGGTTGTAATCCAAAAAATAAACAAAGCGAACGGTTAACTCATTACCGTGACGCAGATCAAAAATATCTCCCAGGTTGCGCAAATAATTATTCTTGTTGGTTTGATAAGGAACAAATTCTTCCTCTCCCAACCAATTTTTATATCCAACAATTAAGCGGCTACCCAACCGAAAGTCCCAGGTAACAAAGGCATCAAGGTTAAATATATTGACGTTATCATTCCAATTATTGATAAACGGACGATTAGTTAGCAGCCCCTCATTTGTTACATTATGAAAACTAAGGTACTTGACCTCATTCCAATAATGTCTTGCTCTGAGTGTAAGATTAAGGCGGGGAGTAAAATTGTAAATGCCTGATAACACAGTGATTTGCTCTTTCACATCTCTAAAACCCACAATGGGATCACCATTAAGCTCTCTAGTAAATGCATAGCCGAGATTGTTGGTTTCAGTATGGCCGTCCATTTGTAAATCCAGTGTAAATCGGTTACTAAATCTAAAGCGAAACCCTAAACCGCCACCATAATACGTATTATTATATTCAGGAGAACGGGCAAATACTCCGCTAAACCGAACAAATAATTTTTTCCGGCTGTCGGTACTTCCATTTGCATCAACATAATAATTCAAGGGCAGGCTAAGATATTTCCCATCGGTTCTTAGCTCAAAATAGTCATGTACATCAAACGGTGTTAATTGAGAACGGAGAGAGACATCCCAGAAATTTTTAAAGATCCAGAATGCGGTACCAGTTATATCATACCTGTTAAAAGCATACGGTTTATACAAATATTGCACCCGATTGTCTAATGAATAACTATACTGAATGATGTTCTTTGTAGGTTTAAAATAATTATAGCTGATGTTTGCCCTATAAGTGATTTCATTAGCGGCTGGCAAAATACCCAAGTCATTCGGGTCATAATTTTTTGATTCCACATTTGCAGAAGCATAGTATCGCCAATTACCCCCTACTTTACTATACTTAGCCGTAGCATTATATCCGTCATACGGGTTGGCTGACCATATTTTACTATAGCGGGCAGTTCCGTTAAAAACATGGGTGCTGCTTTTATTGTATAGTGCAACATCTAAAGCAGTAACATTCGCATCTCTGCCTTCTGCATTGCGCATTACATTGGTATTGGTAAGTGTAATAAATGAACGGCCACTCAATGCCTGATCCAATACAAATATGTTATAGTTGGTTAATTCCGACGTACGTATAACAGAATCTTCTCCTGTTACATTATTCCGTATCCGGGCATCCATAGGTGCTGCAACGGCATTAAAAATTCCTATGCCTAGTTTATTTTTATTCCGGCCCGAAAATTTTGTTGCATTATATAATTGAGTAGTTGATGGATTTTTTATGATCTTCCAATCGGAATTATTTCTCACCAAATCATTTACATCATCATAACCCATAGGTATTGCTCCTACTCTTCGGGAATAAAACAGACCAGCTTTATTAAAAATTTCTGTTCCCTCCGTAAAAAATTGCCTGTTCTCCTGGAACCGAACTTCAAAAGGCGACAAATTATTGATAACATTATCTGATATTACTTGTCCAAAGTCGGGAATCAATGTAGCATCTAATGTAAAACTTTCATTGATGCCATACTTAACATCCATGCCACCACTTCCCAACCAATTGTTGGTATAACCATTTCCTTGTGGTGAACTGCGATAGCCGGTGGAGACATACGGCGAAAAACTTAACCGCAACGGTGGTTCTAAATTTTGCAATCCATTATACACACCAAACTGTTCTACAAAACCATTTACTTCAGGATTAACCGGATTCCAAAAACAAGATTCGTTGGTTCTTCTAATCAACCGTAAGAACTGTATGCCCCAATCCTGCACATCTTTCTTTGCAAAACGTAAAGAGATATAAGGAATTTTCATCTCCACAGTCCAGCCATCTTTCTGCATTTGTACTTTACTTTCCCAAACTGCATCCCAGGTTTTATCGCCGTACTCACCAAAGCCACCTCCCAGATTTGGGCCTAAACGGGCATCTGATTGCACATTCGCAGAAGTAACCACAAATTGAAATCCATTCTGGTTGTCATTATAGGTATCAAAGAAAACAGAAAAATAATCAACATCTTTTTGTTGCTCAGCATCTCTTGCGGTAAGCTGTTTTCTAATCAATGAAGGATCATCATACAAGTAAGCACCAATATAAATTGCTGAGTTGTCGTAAATAACTTTAATGGTTGTTTTTTGAGAAGCTGGTTGACCAACCGCAGGATAGTTTTGTACAAAACTGCCAGCCTCAGGAATGTTTATCCATGCGGCATCATCCAGGTTGCCATCAATTTTTGGCAGTCTATCCGTCTTGGTTGCCTGTAATGATTTTTCCTGTGAATAAAGGGCTATAGAGAGCAATAAAAGGGGTAAACAGATAAATTTTCTCACCGTCTTGTCCTGACTTTAAGCAGTCTGCGAATATAATGTGAAAAAGCCATGCCTAAAAGACCTTTGCAAAAAAACGCAGAAACCTGCAAATCAAATCGTTGGCAGTTAGTTCATCCTCTTTTTTAGCGTAGTAACTTGTTCCTGAAGGTCTGACACAATATTTGTTAACTGGCTCATATCCCACCGCTGCTGCGTATTAGCTTTAGAAATTACCATTTGGGCCTGCCACATTTCCAGAATTTCTTCGGCATTTACTGTGTAGGGATGGAAAGATGGATTATCACTTACTAGAGTCAGCTTATTTTTTTGGCGTCCATTTTTTTGAACTCTTTTATAGACCACTCCTTCATTTCTGGAAACAACAATACAAGCCATATTATTTTTTACTTCCTCAAGATTATCTACTTTCTCTCCTACTATTACCGAACCACTTGGTGTAGGTAACATGGAATCACCAATAATTTCAAAAGCCCGGTAATTTCCACCTGATAGCATTGGCAAAGTAAAGGTGTTTAATTCATCCACGAATTCAGGATCGGCATAGCCTGCTAAATAACCTGCTGCTGCTTTTACCGGAACAAATGGAATATCTGAACGGCCACCGGCTAATTTCATAGCACGGCGTCTTGCCATATAATTGCTTTTGGTTTCACTCAGATCCTTACGCAGAATTTCATCCAGCGTTAGTTTGAACATATCACATACTACTTCCAACACATCAATTCTGGGCTCTGCCCTTTCTTCTTCGTATGCACCCAGTAAAGACCTTTTGATGCGGAGTTTATTAGCAAACTCTTCCTGGGTCCAGCCACGAAGTTTGCGTAAATATTTCAGGTTCTGATTAGAGATTGCCATAATTGCCTAATTTATTTAGTTGCAAAATACTAATTAAATTAGACTTTCAAAGCTTTTTGCTAAAAAAATATAGTTTTGAGAGATCGCTTTCGTCAATTCATTTTATCAATCTGTGTTCATTCGTATCCGACTCTCTTCAAGTGGCCTGATTACTTTATTTTTGCCATGTATGGCAACAAAGAAAAAACCAACTCCTAAGAAAAGCACCGCTTCCGTAAAAAAGTCGCAAAAAGAAAAACCTATCATTCTTATTACCAATGATGATGGTGTAACTGCTCCCGGAATTCAAAACCTGGTGGAAGCTGTAAAAGACCTTGGTAAAATTGTAGTTGTGGCTCCCGACAAACCACAATCCGGAATGGGACATGCCATTACTATCGGTCAACCCTTACGATTACATAAACTTCACACAGAAGATAATGTTGAAACATGGTCATGTACCGGCACCCCGGTTGATTGTGTGAAGCTAGCAGTAGATAAAGTATTGCATCGCAAACCAGATATTTGTTTAAGTGGTATTAATCATGGCGCCAATCATAGTATCAATGTAATTTATTCTGGTACCATGTCTGCCGCCGTAGAAGCAGCTATTGAAAGTATTCCATCCGTAGGTTTTTCATTGCTTGATTATCGTATTGATGCGGATTTTACCGGTGCCCGAAAATTTGTAAAGATCATTGTAGAAAAAATGCTCAGCACCAAATTAGATAAACATACCGTGCTGAATGTAAACATACCTGCCGTAGCCCCCGAGTTACTAAAAGGCTATAAAATTTGCAAGCAGGCTTATGCTAAATACGAAGAAGATTTTATAGAACGTAACGATCCGCATGGCCGACATTATTATTGGCTTACCGGAGAGTTTGTAAATTTTGATAAAGGGAAAGATACCGATGTATGGGCTTTGGCAAATAATTATGTAAGTGTGGTGCCCGTACAATTTGATTTGACGAATTACGTTCTAAAAGCCAAATTAGAAAAACTCTGGAAAGGATGATACTAACAAAAGATAATCTTCGTCTCGGCCTATTTCTCGGATTAATTGGTCCTGTATTAGGACTCGTAGTAGTGTATTTCGTAAAATTTCCTTCCTTCAGCTTCCAGGAATTCCTGGAAAATTTTATGAACGACAACAGAATGATCACTTCAATTGGTTCATTGAGTTTGTTGGCCAATGCTATTCTGTTTACCATTTATGTAAATACTCACCGGGATGATACGGCGAAAGGCATTTTCATTGTCACTCTTATTTATGGAATAGGCATTTTGTTGTTGAAGATTTTTAATTAAGAAATAATGATACCAGCGACATTACTACTATCATCGCCTGTTGCCCGTCCGAATGGCAAGGCCGGGCGGACGTCGCACATTTCATCGTTCGGTAATTCTACTCAGCATTTGCGGTTACCCCATTCACCATTCACTATTCACCATTCACTATGAAGTATTACATCATAGCCGGAGAAGCATCAGGTGATTTGCATGGCAGTAATCTCATTAAGGAATTAAGAAAGCTGGATGTGGAAGCCAATATTCGTTGCTGGGGTGGTGATAAAATGGAAGCTGCCGGAAGCACCTTAGTAAAACATTACCGGGACCTTGCCTTCATGGGTTTCACCGAAGTGTTGATGAACCTGCGAACCATCTTTCGCAATCTTGCATTTTGTAAAGAAGATATTCTTGCCTACAAACCAGATGTGTTGATATTAATTGATTATCCCGGTTTTAATTTGCGCATTGCCAAATGGGCAAAGGAGCAGGGATTAAAAATCATTTATTATATAAGTCCGCAGGTATGGGCCTGGAAAGAGAACCGGGTGAAGATGATGAAACAATGCATTGATAAAATGCTGGTGATACTGCCATTTGAAAAAGAGTATTTCAAAAATAAATGGAACTGGGAAGTAGAGTATGTTGGTCATCCATTGATACAGGTAATTGCCGAACATAAAGCCAATCATACTAACCAATCACTCTCCGATAAACCTGTTGTTGCATTATTACCCGGAAGTCGCAAGCAAGAAATTTTAAAGAAATTACCGGTGATGCTGGAAGTAGCCAAATCATTCCCAACCTATCAATTTGTAGTAGGCAAAGCTCCCGGTGTGGAAGATGCTTTTTATGATGACTTATTAAAAACATATTCCAATGTTTCGTATGTAGCCAACAGAACCTATGATTTGTTATTGGAAGCCAAAGCAGCTTTGGTAACATCCGGTACCGCTACATTGGAGACTGCGTTGTTTAAAGTGCCGGAAGTTGTTTGTTACAAAGGTTCTTATCTTTCTTACCAGATCGGCAAACGATTGGTGAATGTAAAATACATTTCATTGGTGAATCTTATCATGGATAAGTTGGTTGTTACGGAGTTAATACAGGACAACCTCACTGTTGAAAATCTGCAAAAAGAATTAACGGCACTACTACAAGATGCCAACAAGAAAGAACAACTGATGAAGGACTATAATAGTTTACAGCAACTATTAAGTGCCGGTGGCAATGCTTCCGAAAAAGCTGCTCTCTCCATCCACCACTTTCTTAGCGCAACAACTTGATCGCTAAAATTACCAGGCACAGCAAAAAAATAAAAATGCTGATACGGTTAATGCCGTGCATATAGCCGATCCATTTGTCCTTCGGCCTGTTCGGGTCTTTTTTACGGAGGTAGAGATATTCTGATATTTGCTTCCAGACGCCCATTGTTTTATTTGTATAACAACAATTAAAATGGTTGGTTCAAAAAAAAGCCCCTTTTCAGGAGCTTCTTAGTGGAGGTTAACGGAGTCGAACCGATGACCTTTTGCATGCCATGCAAACGCTCTAGCCAGCTGAGCTAAACCCCCTTTATTGTGGGATTGCAAATATAGACGCTACTGCCTACTACTCAAAATAAAAACCCCGACTTTACGGGGTTCATTTTTTTATTTCAGCAAAGAAGGAACTGGTTTCGCTTTCGCTTCTTTTTTTCGGGTAGATTCTCTGATGAGCAATTCAGTAGTCAATACTTTTGTTTCAAAATCTGTTACTGGTCTTTTACTTTCTATCAATTGTAATAATAAATTAGTGGCTACTTCACCCATTTCAAATGCGGGTTGACGAATAACGGATAATGGCGGATCTAATAATTCAGTAAGATCGGTATTGGAGAAACCAACCAAGCCAAAATCACCAGGCACTGTATATCCTTTTGATCGTAATATGCGAAGGCAGCCAGTTGTCAACTTATCTGCCGATGCAAAAATAGCATCGGGCTTATTTTTTGGTTTTAGTAATTCTTTGATGGCTTCTTCCACTTCTGTCAATATCATGCCTCCATGTGCACAATACTTGATCAAAGATTCGTCTACTTCCATTCCATGATCTGTTAATGCTGATTTATAACCAGCTAATCGTTCTTTGGCAATGGATAAAGCCGGAGCATTGCTTACGGTGGCAATTTTTTTGTACCCGCTATTAATTAGATGCGTAGTAGCATCGTAAGCCCCTTTGAAATTATCAACAATTACTTTATGTGTTTCAATATCATCAACGATACGATCAAAGAAAACAATGGGCATTCCCCTGTCGTGTAGTTCTTTTAAATAACTAAAATCTTTTGTTTCGGTTGAAACAGAAATGATCAATCCGTCTACCGAACGGGAAGTCAGGTATTGGAGGTTCAACATTTCTCTATCTGCAGATTCACGGCTTTGCGAAATAATTACGTTGTACCCGTTATTGTAAGCAATGGATTCAATGCCATTGATGATCTGTGAAAAATAGCTATTGGCAATTTCACAAACAATTACACCGATGGAGCGGCTTCTTCTCTCTTTCAGGCTTAAGGCTATGGGGTTGGGGTGGTAATTGATCTTCTCCGCATATTCCAGCACCAGTTTTTTTGTTTCCGGGCTTATTTCATAACTATCCCTGAGTGCTCTGGACACGGTGGAAGTGGAAAGTCCCAACGCCTTGGCTATATCTTTTATGGTAACGGCTTCAAATTTCATGGCAGAGCTTAAACGGGTTTAACCTTTGGCTAAAATTAATGATTAAAACCCGGATAAAGGAGGTTTACAGCATTGTTTACCCCCTTATAAAAAGACCTTTATTATGTACTTTTTGATGCTTTTGAATACGTAGAAAAATGATATGCTTTTGATTTTTTTTGGAAAAAGACAGATTGCTGCCAATTGCCTCAAAATGACATCGTTACCGGGAACGATTGCGTAAAAAAATACTTCCATTTCCCTTTACTAAATGCCAGAACTGTGTAGACTTGTTCTCGATAAGGACGATGAATTTCAATAATGTGTTACTCTTCGTTCTCAGAAAAGTTAAGAGAATTGCTTGCCAAAATGAAAAGATTGTCTAACCAGGAAAGTTTCTTCACTCACACGGACATGTGTATCAGCCAAGATGGCTGCTCGCTTCTTTTTTACGGCAGGCTTCCACTATTTTTCAATTCTCTTCGCCGGTTTATTCCATTACAGAACAGAAAAAGTTGTTACTGAAAAATCCTTGCGGTCTAAAAACTGCAATCCCTATTGAGACCAGGTGGCGAAAAGCTACCAGATTTTAAAACTTAAATTTCATTCAGGTATCATCAAAAACTGCACTATGATCAAAATTTTTAAACCCGCCGTGATTTGTCTCTTGATACTCACAGCACTGAGCCCCTTCAGCCAGTTATTTGCGCAAGGAAGACAAATAACGGGTACTGTTACCTCCTCAGAAAACCAACAGCCAGTAGTAGGTGCCACAGTAAATGTGAAAGGCAGCAAGGTAAATACTACCACGGATGCCCAAGGCAATTACAAAATCAATGTTGATAGTAAAGCCACAACGCTGGTTTTTACCAATGCCAGTTTTGTAAGTTATGAAGCAACCATTAATGGAAGAACTGTAATTAATGTTGAATTGACCGCTGAAGTAAAAGCACTGGATGATGTTGTCGTAGTGGGTTATTCAACCGTTAAGAGAAAAGATTTGACCGGTTCGGTATCATCAGTAAATTCAAAACAACTGAAAGATTTTCCGCTTTCATCAGCTGCAGAAGCATTGCAAGGTAAACTAGCCGGGGTGCAATTAACATCAAGTGAAGGTGCTCCCGGTGCGGAAATCATCGTAAGGGTTAGAGGTGGCGGATCTATCACACAGGATAATTCGCCACTATACATTGTAGATGGCGTACAAGTAGAAAATGCCTTATCTGTTCTTTCTCCACAGGACATAGCAACGGTGGATGTATTAAAAGATGCCTCTACAACAGCAATTTATGGAGCAAGAGCTGCTAATGGTGTTGTGATCATCACAACAAAAACTGGTAAATCAGGTAAAACACAAGTAAGTTATAATGGTTCTGTTGGCTATCGTCAGTTAGCCAAATTTCAAGATGTATTAAAACCATATGATTTTGTATTGTGGCAATATGAAAGAACAAGGGGTAATGCTACAGATAGCTCAAGCTTTGCACAGACATATGGAACTACCTGGGATACATTATCGAATTATAAAAATGTAGAGTTCATCAATTGGCAAGACAAAGTGTTCGGAAGAAAAGCTAAATTCTCTACCCATAACGTATCAGTAAATGGTGGCAACCAAAACACCACATTTAATTTAAGCCTTACTGCAAATAGAGAGGATGGAATACAAATCGAATCTGGTTTTGACAGGAAGTTGGTGAATTTTAAATTAGACCACCGGGCTTCTGATAAATTACGGGTAGGTTTTACTGCCCGTTATCTCGACCAGGTAATAGAAGGTGCCGGCACTACTAACAGCGGCACAAGAACTACTAACCGCCTTCGTCATACCATCAACTACCGTCCTTTTGAATTAGAAAGACCTGGATTTGGAGTAGATGATTTTGATGAAGCTTATTACCTGGCTTCTGCTGGTGCTACCAACCCAGTTATTCTAACTGAAGCAGAATATAGAAGACAATACACCAAAGCGGTTTACTTAACCGGGTATTTCAGCTATAATATTCTTAAAAATCTAACTTTCAGATCTACCATTGGTTTTGATAATGCAAGTGTGAGAACTGATCTTTTTTATGGTAAGATCACAGGTACTGCCCGCAATTTTGCTTCCCTGCCTGTAGCTTCAATAGGTCAGCAAAATAATTACACTATCAGTAATTCAAACACACTTCAATACAGCCTTAATAATTACAAACAACACCATGATATAACTGTATTAGCAGGTCAGGAAGTAGTTGATGTTCGCTCCAAGCAAAACTCAATTGAAACCCGTTATTTCCCTGGTGATATAAGTGCAGAAAAAGCCCTTGCGAATATGGGTCTTGGTTCTGCGCCAAGTGGTTCTGCACAACCGCTTCCCACTTCTTTTGAAGAGCCTCCAGCCCGCATTGCATCATTTTTTGGCCGTGTAAGTTATGGCTATGATGACAAGTATTTAGCCAACTTTAACCTGAGAGCTGACCGTTCTTCAAAATTCAATTCCGATAACGGAACATTAATATTCCCTTCTGGTTCCGTTGCATGGAGATTCTCTAAAGAAAAATTTATGGAGAAAGCTACCTGGTTGAATGATGGTAAGATCCGATTTGGTTATGGCTCTGTGGGTAATAACAGAATAGGCAATCTTCTTTATCAACAATTGTATGGAGTTACAGGACAATATGCATTTAACCACTCTATTTTACCAGGTTTTGCCCCAATAGCTTTGTCTAATCCAGAACTTAGATGGGAAAAGAATACCTCCAGCAACTTTGGAGTTGACCTATCTATGTTTAGTAACAAAGTACAGTTAACAATAGATGTTTATAAAAACAAAGCGAATGATCTTTTATTAGCAGTAGCAATTCCTCCAACAACGGGGTATACTACACAGCTACAAAATATAGGTGCAACTTCTAACCGAGGTGTGGAAATACAATTAGGTTCAACACCTATACAAAAGAAAAATTTTAGCTGGAATTCTAATTTCAATATTGCGTTCAATAAAAACAAGGTAGAAAGTTTGGGTGGAGTACAATCACAAACAAGAAATTCAGGTTGGCAAGGCTCAGACGGTGTTGATGATTACATTGTAGAAGTTGGCCGCCCTGTTGGATTAATGTATGGATTTGTGACAGACGGATTTTATCAGATTGATGAGTTTGACTACAATACCACAACTGGTGTTTATACTATTAAACCAGGTATAGCTGCAAACGGTGTATATGGTGCTCCTCAACCAGGCTCGCTAAAATGGAAAGATCTCAATGGTGATGGCGCCATAACAGCGGATGGAGACAGACAAATTATCGGTAATGCTAACCCTGATTTTACCGGAGGTTGGTCAAACCAATTTACTTATAAGAATTTTGATTTGTCCGTATTTATGAATTTTGTTGTAGGCAATGATATTTATAACGCAAATAAACTAGAGTGGACTGATGGTGCATTCCCGAACCTGAACACTCTTGAAGTTGTAAAAAACAGGTTTACTTATATCAATTCATCAGGCGTAAGAGTAACTGACCCTACAGAATTAGCCAAGATGAATGCAAACGCAGAAATATGGACACCGGTAAGAGTACAACGCTGGTGGTTACACTCATGGGCTATTGAAGATGGTTCCTATCTGCGGTTTAATAATATAACGTTGGGTTATTCATTACCAAAAACACTGTTAGACAAATTAAAGATTGCTAACTTCAGAGTATTTGGCACCGTAAATAATCTTGCAACAATCACTAATTATTCTGGTTATGATCCTGATGTTACCGCCAGAAGAAGCGATCCGCTAACTCCGGGTGTTGATTTCGCAGCATACCCGAGAGCAAGAACATGGTTATTTGGTGTAAACGTTACTTTCTAATAATTAAAAAATTTGTTGACATGAAAAATAAAATCCTTCAATCATTAACAGGTACAGTAATGCTACTCGCATTATTTACAACTGTTGGATGTAAAAAATATACTGAGGTAGAACCAGTTTCTCAATATAGTATAGCACAGGCCTTTTCTGATGTATCAAATGCCACTACTGCATTGGTTGGCGTATACGACGAACTTCAGGGAGATAATGGATATGGCATCCGTATCAACATGTATTATCCTTATGATTCTGATGAAGGAATTGTAAGTGGTAATATTGATAACGGAAGAAGAGGTGTTGGCCGCTACCAGTTATTATTAACCAATTCAGAAATTGCAAATCCATTCCGCCAGTTATACAGAGGAGTAGAGAAAGCAAACCTTTGTATTGAACAAATTCCATTAATGCCGCAGTATAGCACCGGCTCTCCTGCAGATCAGGCAGCGCTAAAACGTTTACACGGCGAAGCATTAACTCTCAGAGCCCAGTTTTTATTTCAACTGATGCTTAACTGGGGTGATGTTCCGGCACCTTTCATTCCTTCTTACAAACAAAAAGAACTTTTCATTCCTAAATCAAACCGTGATTCTGTTTATGATGTGCTGATTGCAGACCTGGCTGCTGCCAAAGATTTGCTGCCCTGGAGAACAGATGCAGGTCCAAGAAATGAAAAAATCACTAAGGGAGTTGCTAAAGCATTAAGAGCAAGAATGGCTTTACACCGTGGCGGTTACTCTTTGCGCAGCAACGGGCAAATGGAAAGAAGAGCAGATTTTCTTACCTATTATAATATAGCAAAACTAGAATGTGAAGAATTGATGGCCAGAAGGGATCAGCATACGCTTAATCCAAATTATGAAGATGTTTGGAGAAAAGTAACATCTTTTACTTATGATCCGCAGGGAGAAATAATTTTTGAAGTTGGAGCTGGTGGTGGAAATGGAAACAGTGACAGCCGAATGGGAAATTATGACGGACCAAACTTAAACAATGCTTCAAGGTATGGAGCTGGTGGTGGCGGAATAGTTATGCTTCCCAATTTTTACTATGCATTTGATTCCGTAGATACAAGAAGAGACGTTACACTAACACATTACCAGGTAAACAGTTCTTCAAATATTAAAAGCCAACGTCGTTTGGGTGAATTAAACACAGGTAAATATCGCAGAGACTGGAGAGTTCCTTTATTACCCGGAACTGTTTTAAATGTGGGTTATAACTGGGCAATGATTCGTTTTTCAGATGTATTGTTGATGTATGCAGAAGCAGTAAATGAAATAAATGGCAGCCCTACACCAGAGGCAATTGCTGCATTCGAAGAAGTTAGAAGAAGGGGGTACCGTGGCAATACTGGCATGATAGGTACAACCCCGGTAGACAAAATAGGTTTCTTTAATGCTATTGTTAATGAACGATACTTGGAGTTCGGTCATGAAGGCATTCGTAAATATGATTTGTTACGTTGGAATCTTTTAACAACTAAGCTAGCAGAGACAAGAACTAAAATTCAGCAAATTAGAGATAGAGTGGCCCCTTATAATAATGTACCTCAATATATTTACTGGAGAAACAGTGGCGAAGAGATACAATATTATGCTGGTGTTGGTGCTCCTGCTAACGCACAGCCTTTCTGGAGACCTACTCAGGTTCCTTCACCAACAACAGGTTGGACAAGAACTGACTGGGCACAACATTTAACTGCCAATGTAATTGATGGAAGACCTTTATGGCAGGGAATAGCATTCTTTTTTACACCGGGCAAAAGTGAATTGTTCCCTTTTGATCAGGGTACTATTTCTTCTTACCAGGGTAAGTTGCAACAGAATCCTAATTATTAAGTAGTTTTTTCTCATTAGTGTTTTTTATAGTAAGGCTGCATACCTGAATTACAAAGGGTGCAGCCTTATTTTCTTATAGACGTCTCATTTGTTTAAACAAATTGTATGAAGAGAATACCGGCGATAATAGGTGGACTTGGTCTATTTTCATTGATCTCATGTGCACAACAAATCAATCCTTCTTCTAATAACGAAAGCAATATTGCTATTGCATTTCCCGGCGCAGAAGGTTTTGGTAAATTTACAACCGGTGGTCGTGGAGGAAAAGTATACATCGTTTCCAATCTTAATGATGATGGAGATGGAAGCTTTAGAAAAGCGGCCACTGCAAAAGAGGCAAGAATAATTGTATTTGCTGTTTCCGGAACTATTCATCTCAACTCCCCACTTTCTATTAAAGGTGATGCTACCATTGCAGGTCAAACAGCACCCGGCGATGGTATTTGTATTGCAGATTATCCGGTTGGCTTAAGTGGCAATAATATTATTCTCCGTTACCTGCGTTTTCGACTTGGCGATAAAAATCAAAACAAGGGAATGGTACCGGGCAGCGGACATGATGATGCGCTAAGTGCATCTAGAAGAAGTAATATAATAATTGACCATTGCAGCATCAGCTGGAGTACAGATGAATGTTTTTCTGTGTATGGTGGCGATAGTACAACGCTACAATGGAATTTAATTTCCGAACCGCTTAATTACTCCTATCATTTTGAAGAAGGTGATAAAGATTTTGAAAGGCATGGCTATGGTGGAATCTGGGGCGGCAGCCGTTTGTCAGCACATCACAATTTATTTGCGCATTGCGTTAACCGAAATCCCCGATTCAACGGAACAAGGCTTGGTGCTACACAAGAATTAGCTGATTACAGAAACAATGTTATCTATAACTGGGGAGGAAATAATGTATATGGCGGTGAAGCCGGCCATTATAACATTGTAAACAACTATTATAAATACGGACCTTCTACCAGCAAAAATGTAAAATTCAGAATAGTAAATCCATCAAAAACTGAAGAGATCCCTTTTGGCAAATGGTATGTAAATGGTAATTATGTGGACGAAGCAAAAGATATTACAAAAAACAATTGGGAAGGGGTACATATGGGTAACGGTGGAACAGAAGCTGATAAAAAAGAAGCTGTAGTTGATAAAGAATTTACAACTGAAGAAATTTCTGCCCAATCGGCAATTGATGCCTACGAAGCAATACTGAAATATGTTGGAGCCAGTTACAAAAGAGATACATTGGATGCTAGAATTATTAATGATGTAAAAAATAGAACCGGAGGATTTATTGATGTGCAAGGGGGTTATCCTCATGGTACTCCCTACGAACAAACTATAAATGCATGGCCTGCATTAAAATCTCTTCCAGCACCTGCTGATACTGACAAAGACGGCATGGCGGATGAATGGGAAAAACAAAATAACTTAAACCCTTCGGATGCTACGGATGCAGCACAAATCAAACTGCATAAATTTTATACGAATATTGAAGTGTATTTAAATAGTTTGCTAAAATGAAAAAAATAATTGTTCTTCCTGTACTGATAGCAGCAGTGGCTTTTACTTTACCAGAAAAAAAGAAAATAAAAATATTCCTGGCGGGAGATTCTACTATTGCCATTAAAGAAACCAGGGCTTATCCTGAAACAGGTTGGGGAATGCCTTTTGTAAACTTTTGGGATTCCACTGTAACTGTAGTTAACAGGGCAAAGAACGGTCGCAGCACTAAAACATTTTTAAGTGAGGGGCTTTGGAAATCTATTATGGATGAAGCGAAAGAAGGCGATTATGTAATTATACAGTTTGGACACAATGATGAATCAAAAAGTAAGCAGGAACGATACGCAACTCCTGATACATTTAAAATGAATCTTACCAGATTTATTACCGAAACCAAGGCTAAAAAAGCTACCCCGATTTTATTTACTCCGGTATCAAGAAGAAAATTTGATAAAGATGGTAATGCAATTGAAACACATAAGGAATATTCTGCCTTAACAAGAGAAGTAGCCAAAGAACAGAAGGTTTTATTTATTGATCTTGATGAAAAAAGTAAATCACTGTATCAAAAATTTGGCGACGAAAATTCTAAACTATTGTTTTTGCAATTAAAACCCGGCGAACACCCTAATTATCCGGAGGGAAAAGAAGATAATACTCACTTTAATGAATTGGGAGCAAGATTGATTGCCCAATTAGTATTGACAGAGTTAAAAACTTTGAACTTAGAACTGAATGAAAGAATTGTAATACCTGTAAAGAAATAATAATACTTTCTTAGTATGAAAAAATGTTTTCCTTTTATATTGTTCGCATTCGCTACTATCCTCATTTCCTTTGTCTTTGTCGAAAAGAAGAAAAAAATAAAAGTATGGATGATTGGAGATTCCACCATGTGCAACTATGAAGCTAGCCGGTATCCTGTTACAGGTTGGGGCATGCCATTTGTTCATTTTTTCGATTCATCGGTTGTAATTGATAACCGTGCAAGAGGTGGAAGAAGCACCAGAACTTTTATCAGCGAAGGAAGATGGCAACCAATTGCCGATAGTATGCAGGAAGGTGATTATGTATTAATGCAGTTTGGACATAATGATGAGGCGAAAGAAGAACGATATAAGGATAGGTATACTCCCGTTCCTGATTACAAAATCAACCTGATAAAATTTATAACTGAAACAAAAAACAAAAAAGCAACTCCTGTATTGATAACACCTGTTACCCGGATGCGATTCGACAAACAAGGTAATATACTAGAAACACACAAAGAGTATAGTGATGCCGTTTTAGAAATCGCCAAAGAGTATAATACTCCTGTTATAGACCTCGACTTAAAAAGCAGGGAGCTCCTGCAAAAAATGGGACCTACGTATTCAAAATATCTATTCATGCAGCTAGACTCACTGGAACATCCCAACTATCCTGCCGGGCAAAAAGACAACACCCATTTTAATGACTACGGGGCAAGAATGATTGCCCAATTAGTTTTAGCAGAAATAAAAAAACTGAATTTAGAACTGTCTGAAAGAATTGTTGCGCCAATAAAAAAATAATGAAAAAATTTCTTTTAATATTATTCCTATCAGTAGCCGTGTTAAAGTCGGGATCTCAAATGACTATCGGTTTAACAGGTGTTAGAGACACTTCTTACAACATAACAAACGAATACAACAAGCATCTGAAGAATTATCCCCACATCCAGATCGCAAAAGAAAAGGCATACGAATACACTACTGCAGAAAAAAATATTCCTTTCTGCAAAACCAAAGAAAGGGAATTAAAGCTGGACGTATTTTATCCAAAAGAAAAGGCAGAAACAAAAAGAACCGCCATCATTTTTATTCATGGTGGTGGATGGAGAAGTGGTAATAAGGCAATGCATTATCCTTTATTGCAACAGTTAGCTACCCTCGGCTATGTTTGTATCACTCCGGAATACCGGCTTTCCACAGAAGCTTTGTATCCCGCAGCAATACATGATGTAAAGTCAGCTATTCGCTGGGTTAGAAAAAATGCAGCTAAATATAATATAGATCTAAATAAAATTGTTGCAGCTGGTCATTCAGCAGGTGGTGAATTAGCTGCGTTTATGGGTGCTACCAACGGCATGAAACAATTTGATGGAGAAGGATGTGACAAAAATGTATCGAGCAAAGTAAATGCAGTCATTGATCTGGATGGTACATTGGCGTTCATTCATCCTGAGTCAGGAGAAGGTGATGATAGTAAAAGAATTTCTGCTGCAACTTACTGGTTTGGGCATACCAAAACAGAAAACCCAGAGATATGGAAACAAGCAGCACCATTAACACATGTAGGAAAACATACGCCACCCACTCAATTCATCAATAGCGGTGTTGCAAGAATGCATGCGGGCAGAGAAGATTTTATTGCTGTGTTAAAGCAAAATAAAATTTATTCCGAAACAAGAACTTTGGAAGGCTCACCTCATTCATTTCTTTTATTCAATCCATGGTTTGATACAACGGTGGTATACATGGATAAATTTCTCCGCAACATTTTTCCCGCTGAGCAAAAAAAGTTTGCCAAAGAAATTACTGTAGCACAAGATGGTAGTGGAAATTTCACAACAGTGCAAGCTGCAATTAACGCAGTACCGATAAATAATAAAAAACCAATTGCCATCATTATAAAAAAAGGTATTTATAAAGAGAAAATATTAATTGATTCGCTCCGGCCTTTCATTACCATAATTGGTGAGGACAAACTGAATACTATTCTAACTTACAACGACCATACTGGAAAAGTAGCTCCGAATGGAGACATTATCAATACCAGAACTTCCTGGAGTTTCAAAATACTGGCTGATAATTTTACAGCAACCGATATTACTTTTCAAAACGATGCTGGTTTTACAGCCGGGCAAGCGGTAGCTGTTGAATCAAATGGCGATAAAGCAATTTTCAAAAACTGCCGCTTTATTGGAAACCAGGATGTATTGTTTACGAACAGTGACAGAAGCCGTCAATACTATGAAAACTGCTACATTGAAGGAACAACAGATTTTATATTCGGATCTTCCACGGTTTGGTTTCAAAAATGCCGCATCTACAGTAAAAAGAATTCGCATATTACAGCTGCATCCACACCCAAAGAAAAAGAATTTGGCTATGTTTTTAATTGGTGTGAGTTAGATGGCGATACTTCATTACATAGTGTATCGCTTGGTCGTCCCTGGAGACCCTATTCTGCAGTAGCTTATCTGCATTGTTATATCGGTCAACATATAAAAGCAGAAGGCTGGAGTGTATGGAATAATAACAACAATCATTTGAATAGCCGATACGCTGAGTATAACAACTTTGGACCTTCATCAAAACCAGAAGGCCGGGTGAAATGGGCTAAACAACTGACAGAAGAAGAAGTAAAAAAATATACACTACTAAATGTTCTGAGTGGATGGAACCCATTGAAATGAGAAAATATTTACTCATATTATTATTGAGTGCTGTTTATACTGCCAACTCCCAAACTATTTCCAAAGCATGGGTGTCAGACAATGGAAATGGCACTTACAAAAATCCTGTTATCAATGCTGATTACAGCGACCCGGATGCTATAAGAGTTGGCGATGATTATTATATGATCTCCTCTAGTTTTAATCATGCACCGGGTTTACCAATTCTTCATTCAAAAGATCTTGTGAATTGGACGTTAATTGGTCATGCCTTAAAAACTCAAATCCCCGTTGAGCATTTTAATAAAGTGCAGCATGGCGGCGGTGTATGGGCTCCAAGTATTCGGTACCATAACAATGAATTTTATATTTATTATCCCGACCCGGATTTCGGTATCTATTTAACCAAAGCAAAAAATATTACTGGCCCATGGACAGAGCCAATAATGGTAGAAGCAGGAAAAGGGTTGATTGACCCCTGCCCTCTTTGGGATGAGAACGGAAAAGTTTATCTCACTCATGCTTATGCAGGAAGCCGGGCAGGATTCAAATCAATCATTGTTGTAAAAGAATTGAATGCTGTGGGCACAAAAGTTATAGGTGATGCAGTGATGGTGTATGATGGCCATGAACTGGATGCAACAATAGAAGGGCCGAAGTTTTATAAACGCAACGGCTACTATTACATATTTGCACCGGCTGGTGGTGTAAGCACAGGATGGCAAACAATTCTTCGTTCAAAAAGTATTTACGGGCCGTATGAAAGAAAAGTGGTGCTTGACCAGGGCAGCACAACCATCAATGGACCACACCAGGGAGCATGGGTGGATACAAAAACTGGTGAACATTGGTTTTTGCATTTCCAGGATAAAGATGCATATGGAAGAGTTGTTCATCTGCAACCCATGAAATGGATCAATGATTGGCCGGTGATCGGTGTTGATAAAGATGGAGATGGAAAAGGCGAACCAGTAATGGTTTATAAAAAACCAAACGTTGGTAAAACTTATCCAATAAAAACTGTTGCGGACAGCGATGAGTTTAATGAACCCAAACTTGGATTGCAATGGCAATGGCAGGCTAATCCAAAAGAAGGTTGGGCTTTTGCAACTCCATCAGGTTCATTGAGAATGTTTTCTGTTTATCAAACTGATTCAATTAATAATTTATGGAACACACCAAATATATTAGGACAGAAAACTCCCGCAGATGAATTTACGGCTACGGTAAAACTTACATTCAAGCCGAAGTTCAAGAATGAAAAATTTGGTTTAGTAATGTTTGGAAGTGATTATGCGTATATAGCTGTAGAAAAAGATGGCGACGATATTAGTGTAGTTTGCAATGAAAATATCAAAGCAGATAAAAACGGAAAGGAAAAAGAAATGGCTTCTTTCGCTGTAAAAGGAAATACTTTTTATTTAAGAATACAACTTGAGAGAGGTGGCGTTTGTCGTTTTTCATTTAGCGATACCGGAGAAAAATTTACTGCTGTTGAAAAAACATTTACTGCCAAACCAGGAAGATGGGTTGGTGCTAAACTTGGTCTTTTTTGTTTGAGAAATAATATTACGAATGATGCTGGGTATGCAGATGTGGATTGGTTTAGAATTGAAGCCCCCTGACCCCCTAAAGGGGAGACTTAGGTCGAATATTCATTCATTGCATAAAAAAAATGAAAGGAAAATATACATAAAGGGTTCTTCCCCTCTTGGGAGGGGCGAATTGAGGGAAACTAAATGCTATAAAGAATTGGGGTGGGTTGCTGAGTAGCGAACCGAACGATGAATAGTGCGACGCAACAGGCGATGATAGTAGCAATGACGATGACAACATAATTCTTTTCAATCAAAATAACGATCATGGAACGCCGCAAATTTTTAGGGTACACTGCCGCAGCCGGTGCTGCTTTAATGTTGAATCCGTTTGAAGGATTTGCATTTACTCCCGGGAAAAAATTACGATTGGTTTTAGTCGGTACCGGCCACCGTGGTTCTTCTTTTTGGGGAAGCAGCCTTATTAAATCATTTGGCGATGTGATAGAGTTTGTTGGCCTATGTGATATTAACCCCGGAAGATTAGCCTATGTAAAAGAAGCGATGAAAGTTAGTTGCCCGACATTTACTGATTATAAAAAAATGTTGATCGACACCAAACCGGATTATGTAATTGTAACAACCGTTGATTCGGAACATGATAACCAGATCGTAACAGCATTGGAAATGGGTTGTGATGTGATCACTGAAAAACCAATGACCACAGACGAAATTAAATGCAAACGAATTTTAGATGCTGAGAAAAAAACTGGTAAAAAAGTAATTGTTGCATTTAATTATCGCCACAGTGTGCATGCGATGCAATTAAAAGAATTGCTGGCGCAACAAAGAGTAGGCAAAGTAACATCGGTTGATTTCAACTGGTATTTAAATGTATATCATGGTGCAGATTATTTTAGAAGATGGCATGGCCGGATGAATAAAGGAGGTTCGCTGTGGGTGCATAAGGCCACACATCATTTTGATCTGCTGAACTGGTGGCTGAATAGCGAGCCGGTAGAAGTAAGTGCTTACGGAAGTTTGGAGCATTATGGAAAAAATAATTCATTCCGGGGAACAAAATGCAGAGGTTGTGAATACAAAGACAAATGCAAATTCTATTGGGATATTACTAAAGATGAACGATTGAATAATTTATATCCAAAGAATGAGCATCATGATGGATACCTGCGGGATGGTTGTGTATGGAGTAATGAAATAGACATTTACGATAAGATGTCGGCTCAGATCATTTATGCAAATGGAGTAACCGTAAATTATTCTCTGACTACCTACTCTCCCTATGAAGGTTGGCAGATCGCCTTTAACGGAACCAGTGGACGAATAGAAACATGGGAAGATATTCCTTACTTACAAAAAACAGCAGATGACCAGGCCAATCGCCATGCCATGGAAATGAGTAATGCAGACGATGCGATACCAGGAGAGTTTAGAGAAATAATGGTGATGGATAATTTTGCGAAGAACTATGAAATATTTACTACGCCAAAAATAAAAGGCGGTCATGGTGGCGGAGATATAAGAATGCAAAGACGAATGTTCGTTGATAAAAATGACAACCCACACCAGGTGATGGCAGGAACAAGAGAAGGCGCCATGTCCATTCTCATCGGTATAGCTGCCCGAAAAAGTATTGAACTAAAAAGACCAGTAAAAATTTCAGAATTAACCGACCTTGTATCAATGTCTAAACGTTTTTAATTATGAAGCAAATAATTCTATCGATAACATTGATCTTAACTGTATCAGTTGCTATTGCACAAAGCAAACAAGAAAAAGCCGTAGCAGCGGCTGTTGAACAATTACGTACTGCAATGGTGGATGGAAATAAAACACAATTGGAAAAGCTGGTAACAGATAAACTTAGTTACGGACACAGTGGCGGAAAAATTGAAAATAAAAATTCGTTTGTAACGAATATTGCTAATGGCAACTCCGATTTTGTATCGATCGACCTATCAGAACAAATCATTAGCGTAAGTGGTAAGACAGCCATTGTTCGTCATATCCTCAAAGCAAAAACCAATGATGGCGGTAAACCCGGCGACGTACATTTAAGAATTTTACTGATTTGGCAAAAACAGGGGGGCCAATGGAAAATGATAGCCCGCCAGGCAGTAAAAATCGCCTAAAATCTCCCTCAAAACAGCCTTAAAAAAACCGCCAAAATTCCGATACCGTTCCCGGTAACGATTGCGTAAATAAAGAAACGCAATTCGTTGATTAACAGCGAATATCTGGTTAGACTTGTAGAACGAAAATTCCTTCGTCAGGAGACGCATTGCCAATGAAAAAAATACTACTCATACTAAGCTCTTGTGCTATTGCTATAAGCTCTTTTGCACAGCAAAATTTGTCTACCGGTTGGAAGGAAAAATTGCCGGTTGTCATCGCTCCCAAATTCAAAAAAGACACGGTAAATATTGCAAAACTAGGAGCCGTTCCTGATGGTCATACGTTGAACACAAAAATTATTACCAATGCTATTGATGCGCAAGCAAAAAAAGGCGGTGGTGTTGTTTTTATTCCTGCGGGATTGTGGTTAACTGGTCCCATCGTTTTAAAAAGCAATATCAATCTGCATTTAGCGACTGGTGCAACGTTATTGTTCACCAAAGATTTTTCACAATATCCAATCGTGGCGGCTAACTGGGAAGGTTTACCGCAGATGCGAAATCAATCTCCTATTTCTGCGACAGGTGCAACCAACATTGCTATTACCGGTAAAGGAATTGTGGATGGCAATGGTGATGCATGGCGAATGGTGAAAAAAGATAAGCTGAATGAAACACAATGGAAAAAATTAGTGGCGAGTGATGGTGTATTAAGCGATGATAAAAAAACATGGTACCCTTCTGAGCAATCATTGAAAGGTGCAAAAATGCCTGCTAACCCCGGGCAAATAACAGCTGACCGTGATATGGCCTACTATGAAAGCATCAAAGATTTTCTTCGCCCCAACATGCTGTTATTGACTAACTGTAAGTATATTTTATTAGAGGGAGTAACATTTCAAAATTCCGCTGCCTGGTGTTTGCACCCATTGATGAGTGAACATTTAACGGTAAGAAATATCACCGTTAAAAATCCCTGGTATGCGCAGAATGGAGATGGCATTGACGTAGAGAGTTGCAAAAATGTATTGATCGAAAATTCCATCTTCGATGTAGGTGATGATGCCCTTTGTATGAAAAGCGGCCGTGATGCTGAAGGAAGAAAAAGAGGAATGCCTACGGAAAATGTAACCATTCGTGGTTGCACCGTGTATGCATCGCATGGTGGTTTTGTTATCGGCAGTGAAATGAGCGGCGGTGCCAGAAATATTTATGTAAGCAATTGCACCTTTATCGGAACAGACATCGGTCTTCGGTTTAAAACAACCAGAGGCCGTGGTGGTGTGGTAGAGAATATCTTCATTAAAGACATTTACATGAAAGATATTCCGGGTGAAGCTATTTTGTTTGATATGTATTATGCGGCAAAAGATCCTATTCCGTTAGCCGGAGAAAAAAGAGAATTACCCAAAGTGGAATTTTTGCCCGTAGATGAAACCACTCCTGTCTTCAAAAATTTTCATATCAACAATGTGTATTGCAATGGGGCGGAGAAAGGGATCTTCGTTCGTGGATTGCCAGAGATGCATATAAAAGATATTGTGCTGGAAAATATGGTGATACAATCACACAAAGGAATTGATGTGCAGGAAGCTACTAATATCACTTTTAAGAATATTAAGATCATTACGGAGGAAACAAATCCTGTAATTGATGTAGTACACAGTGATAAAATAGTTTTTGATAATGTTACCTATAAGGATGGAGCTGAATTGTTGTTCCGTGTTAATGGAGAAAGAAGCAACAACATCAGCATCAAAAATACTGATGCCTCCAAAGCAAAAGAAAAAATTAAATATGAATTAGGTGCTACTGAAAAAAGTACTGTTACTACTCCTCCATCTTCTTCAAATGAAAAATGGAGTGCCCGTCTTTCAGCAACAGCAATGCGTTTATGGCCTGACTCATTCATTCTTGCTGGTGATAAAGCTGCGAAATGGCGTTATGACCAGGGCGTAATTTTAAAAGGAATAGAATCGGTTTGGAATGCAAGCGGCGACGGCAAATGGTTCAAGTATATTCAAAAGTGTATGGACTTTTATGTGAATGATGATGGTAGTATTAAAGGTTATCGTCCGGATGAGTACAATATTGATCATATAAACAACGGGAAAAACTTACTGCTCCTCTACCAGGTAACAGGAAAAGAAAAATATAAAAAAGCTGCCGACCTGCTAAGAGGCCAGCTACGTACACACCCCCGCACTTCAGAAGGCGGATTTTGGCATAAGAAAATTTATCCCTGGCAAATGTGGTTGGACGGTTTGTATATGGGACAACCATTTTATGCGGAGTATGCAAAATTATTTCATGATGATACTGCTTTCAATGATATAGCGAAGCAATTCATTTTGATGGATAAATATGCGGTAGATAAAAAAACAGATTTACTCTACCATGGCTGGGATGAAAGTAAAGAACAACAATGGGCCAATAAAACAACCGGGCAATCTCCGAATTTTTGGGGAAGAAGTTTAGGTTGGTTTGGGATGGCATTAGTAGATGTGTTGGATCATTTTCCTGCCAATCATCCAAGAAGAGCGGAGTTGCTTGCTATTCTAAATCGTTTTGCAAATGCGGTAAGAAAGGTACAGGATAGCAAAACTGGTTTGTGGTATGATGTACCCAATATGCCAACTACTCCAAAAAATTATGTGGAAGCTTCCGCATCCTGTATGCTGG
Organism: uncultured Chitinophaga sp.; assembly: GCA_964641575.1. Classification (GTDB taxonomy): domain Bacteria; phylum Bacteroidota; class Bacteroidia; order Chitinophagales; family Chitinophagaceae; genus JJ008. The sequence continues at coordinate 28,978 of CAZXMP010000012.1, forward strand.
CTTACACCTTTGCGAAAGGTGCCAGAAAAGGATATTTGCCTGCTGTATTTTTAAATCATGCACAACAAGCATATACAGGCATCATCAAAAATTTTATTGAAACAGATGCCAACGGCCAGGTAAACTTAAAAGGAACAGTTGCCGTTTCTGGCTTAGGTGGCAAGCCTTATAGAGATGGCAGTTTTGAATATTACATGAGTGAGCCGGTAATAGTAAATGATCCAAAAGGAATGGGTGCATTTATTAAATGCGCTGCGGAAATGGAGATCAACGAAACACAAAACATAGGAAAAGGGAAAACGGTATTGTTAGATTATTTTTTTAACAACGAATGGAAAAAAGATGCCACCGGAACATCTGTTCGCTGGCATTATACCTGGGAAGATAAAGCCAATAGCGGCTATGCAATGTTGGGTGATATTTTTACTAAGTATGGAGTAAAAACAAAATCGTTGACAGAAACACCAACCAGTGCTACTTTAAAAGGTGCTTCTATCTACATTATGGTTGACCCTGATACAGAGAAAGAAACGGTCAAACCAAATTTCATAAACGGCAAAGATGTAATTGCCATCAGCAATTGGGTAAAAGAAGGTGGCGTATTAGTGCTGCTAAGCAACGATGCGGGCAATGCAGAATTCAAAAACTTCAATCAATTAGCAAAAGTATTTGGCGTACAATTTAATGAGGACAGTAAGAACCGTGTACAGAACGATCAATATGAGCAAGGTGCAGTTGTTACAGCAACCGGCAATCCAATCTTTACTGTAAATAGAAAATTATTTATAAAAGAGTATAGCAGTTTGCAGGTAGGCAATCCTGCGGCCACTGTATTAAAGAATGGAGAAGATAATGTAATGGCTGTTGCTAAATATGGCAAAGGAACTCTGTTTGCATTCGGCGATCCCTGGATCTATAATGAATATTTAGATGGCAGAAGACTGACACCCGGTTTTGATAATTATAAGGCAGCGGAAGAATGGGTGAAATGGCTGATAGAGATAAGTAAAAAGTAAAAAATCAAAAGGCAAGACTTTCTGCAGGGCCATAGGGGCATATGTTGGTAGAAGAGGTGTAAAATAAATCTTGATAAAGCTCCGCAGGAGCGACATGTTACGCAAAATGGGCAAAACAAAAAATATCATACCGAATTTGTTAGTTGCAGTAATGTTTTTGCAATCCTGTGCAATAGCGCAACCGTTAACTACTCCAAAAAGAATTACTGTTGCTACTGATGGCAGTGGTGATTTTAAAACTATACAAGGTGCATTGAATAGTTTACCCGACTCATCAGCTACTCCCAGAACTATTTATATCAAGAACGGAACTTACGCTGAAAAAATTTACATCGAAAAAGCAAATATCATTTTTGAAGGGGAAGACAGGGCGAAGACGATCATCATTGCCAGTATTGCGAGAGATGAGTGGCGTTGCGGACATACAGACGATTGGGGTGTAGCAACATTGAACGTTGGTGCAAATGATATTACATTGAAAAACTTAACCATTACCAACAACTATGGTTTTGATTTTAAAGAACGAACAATTTGGTGTGCATCAGATACAGCTGTAAATAAAGAAAAGAAATTAAGAAAAGATGGTCACCAGATGGCGTTGCGTACCATGAATATGGCAACAAGAATGAAAGCCATCAATTGCCATTTCCGTTCTTTTGGTGGTGATACGGTTAGTCCGTGGGAAACAACTAATGGTATGTGGTATTTCAAAGACTGTATCATGGAAGGCGGTGTAGATTTTTATTGCCCGAGAGGATGGGCATGGGCGGAAAATTGCGAATTCATTACACATAGCGGACCTGCGGCAATCTGGCATGACGGGTCAGGTAATGAAGATTCAAAAACAGTATTGGCCAATTGCAGGTTCAAAGGCATTGATAATTTTTTGTTGGGCCGATATCATCGGGATGCACAATTTTATCTGGTGAATTGTGAGTTTGCAAAGAACATGAGAGACTCTGCCATTTATATTGTTCCTACGACGAATACGATTAAATGGGGCAAGAGAATTTATTATTATAACTGTCACCGGGAAGGCGGAAATGATTTTAGCTGGTACAGCAATAATCTTCCTGCCGGAATAAAAGCAAGTGATATAACTGTAAAATGGGTTTTTGGCAATCGCTGGAACCCCGCAACAAATTAATTATGCAATTATCAAAAGATACGTTAGCAAAAATTGCAGCACAACCGGCATTAGAGATCCCGGACTCCGCCATTTTTGAATTGCCGGAGAAAGTATTGCAATTTGGAACCGGTGTATTGCTAAGAGGGTTGCCAGATTATTTCATTGATAAGGCCAACAAACAAGGCATTTTTAATGGACGAGTGGTGGTGGTAAAAACTACCGATAGCGATAGTAGTGCGTTTGATAAACAAGATGGATTGTACACTATTTGTGTTCGGGGTGTAGAGAATGGCATAACGGTAGAAGAAAATATAATCAATGCGTCTATAAGCAGAGTATTAAGTGCAAAGACAGAATGGAAAAGGATTTTAGAATGTGCACACAATGCGGAAATGAAAATTATCATCTCCAACACTACCGAAGTAGGAATACAATTGGTACAGGATGATATTAATAGTGAACCGCCCGTTTCCTTTCCTGGTAAACTATTAGCCTTTTTACATGAACGATTCAAAGCTTTTAACGGAAGTGCTGCAAGTGGAATGGTGATCGTACCAACAGAATTGATCACAGACAATGGTTCTAAATTAGAAAGTATCGTATTAGAATTAGCACATCGCAATAATTTAGATTTTAAATTCTTTGAGTGGCTGGAAAATCATAATACATTTTGCAATACACTGGTTGATCGCATCGTTCCGGGTAAACCCAATGCGGATGAAACAGCAAAATTAGAACAAGCATTAGGCTATAAAGACGATCTGCTTACGATGAGTGAAGTTTTTCGTCTTTGGGCTATTGAAGGAAATGAAAAGGTGAAAGAAATTTTATCCTTCAGCAAAGTTGATAGCAGTGTTGTTATTGCGCCGGATATTACTTTGTTCAAAGAATTAAAACTCCGTTTGCTGAATGGTACGCATACTTTTAATTGTGGTTTAGCTTTTCTTGCCGGGTTCGACATTACCAGAAATGCCGTACAGGATAGCGTCTTCGGCAACTTCGCCAAAAAACTAATGCATACAGAAATCGCACCTGCCATTCCATTTGAAATTGATGCGAAAGTAAAAGAAGACTTTGCCAACAGTACATTCGAACGTTTTTGCAATCCGTTCATCAACCACCAGTGGCAAAGCATCACTGTGCAATTTACTTCCAAAATGAAAATGAGGAATGTGCCGCTCTTACAACGGCATTATGAATTGAAAGATTCTCCTCCCCTGCGTATGGCGACTGGTTTCGCTGGCTTTTTATTATATATGAAAGCTATTCGCAAAGAGGGTAATAAATATTATGGTGAACTAAATGGTGTTGAATACGAAATAAAAGATGATTCGGCAGACTACTTTTACAATGTCTGGCAAAATACTACACCAGATAAATTGGTAGAAAAAGTATTGCAGGACGAAGAACTTTGGGAAACAGATCTTAGCAAGTTGCCAGGCTTTCTTCCTTTGGTACAGGAACAACTAAATGATTGTATCAATAACGGAGCATTAGCAACCATTGCAGAATTAGACACAAAAAAGGTAACGGCATAAATGAAGCACAGAGTTTTAAAAGTAAACAGTAAGGACAATGTAATTGTTGCATTGACCAATCTTTCAAAAGGAGAAACCATTTCTTTTGAAGGGACTGATTATATATTAGAGGAAGATATTCCGGCCAAGCATAAATTTTTTGTGCAGGATATGAATACTGGTGATGAAGTAATAATGTATGGTGTGCTGGTTGGAAAAGCTCAGCTGGATATTCCGAAAGGTAGTCGCATGTCAACAGAAAATATCAAGCATGCTGCTGAACCATACGATTACCGTAATGCTAAATTCGAATGGCATGCACCGGATGTTTCAAAATTCAAAGCAAGAACATTCAATGGTTATCATAGAAAAGATGGAAAAGTAGGTACGGCTAATTATTGGCTTTTTATTCCCACTGTTTTTTGTGAGAATAGAAATTTAGATGTTATCCGTGAAGCCATGCATAATGAATTGGGCTATGCCGTAACGGATAAGTACAAACAATACACTCAGCATTTAGTGAATGCTTATAAAAACGGAAGTTCGTTAGAAGATATTGACCTTGCTCCTTCTACCAATGGTCAGCATCGGCCATTTAAAAATGTAGATGGTATAAAATTTTTAAATCACCAGGGAGGTTGTGGTGGCATTCGCCAGGATGCAGCTATACTAAGTAAATTGTTAGCTGCTTATGCAGACCACCCGAATGTTGGTGGCGTAACGGTATTAAGTCTTGGTTGCCAGAATTTGCAAGTAGAAGATTTTAAAGCTGACCTTAAAAAGCACAATGCCAATTTTGATAAGCCTATTTATATTTTTGAGCAACAGCAATCGCAAAGCGAAGAGCAATTAATTGCTGATGCGATACGTAAAACATTTGAAGGGCTGATTGAAATAAATAAGCAAGTGCGACAACCAGCAGCACTCGATAAACTTTGTATTGGTGTAAAATGTGGAGGCAGTGATGGCTTTAGTGGTATATCTGCCAATCCATCTGTTGGTTACTGCTCTGATTTAGTAGTAGCATTAGGCGGGCAAATATTATTAGCAGAATTTCCGGAGCTATGTGGAGTAGAGCAAGAACTGGTGGACCGTTCTGTAAATGAACAAACAGCCCGCAAGTTTATGTCGCTGATGAAAAGTTATGATGAGATCGTCACCAATGCAGGTTCAAGTTTCTCCATGAACCCTTCTCCCGGAAATATTAAAGACGGATTAATTACTGATGCGATAAAAAGTGCAGGAGCTGCAAAGAAAGGCGGCACCTCTCCCGTTGTTGATGTATTGGATTATACAGAGCCTGCTACAAAACCCGGTTTAAGTTTAGTTTGTACTCCCGGCAATGATGTGGAAGCAACAACTGGTAAAGCGGCCAGTGGTGCTACGTTGATCCTCTTTACTACCGGATTAGGAACACCAACTGGTAATCCTGTTTGTCCAACGATCAAAGTTTCAACCAACAGCAATCTCACCAAAAGAATGAATGATATTATAGATATTGATTGCGGGCCGGTGATTGAAGGAGAAAAAACCATTCAGCAAATGGGAGAAGATATTTTGGAATATTGTATTATAGCTGCAAGTGGTGAAGTGATACCTAAAGCGGTGTTGCTGAACCAGGATGATTTTATTCCGTGGAAGAGAGGAGTTTCTCTTTAGTCAGAAAGTCGGAAAGACCGCAAGTCCGAAAGCAATAGTCTTAAAACGGAAAAGTTCTTTCGAACTTCCCGAATTATCGACTTCCGGACTTGCATAACATAAAAAGTAGTTGTATGAAACAATTTCTCGATGAAAATTTTTTGCTGTCGAATGCAACAGCACAACGTTTTTACCATGAGTATGCGAAAGACATGCCCATTATAGATTATCATAATCACCTGCCTCCAAATGAAGTGGCAGAAGATAAAATGTTTGAGAACATTACAAAAGTTTGGCTCTATGGCGATCATTATAAATGGAGAGCTATGCGGGCCAATGGTGTGGAAGAAGCATACATTACTGGCGATAAAACAGATTGGGAAAAATTCCGTGCCTGGTCGGCAACGGTACCTTATACATTAAGAAATCCATTGTATCACTGGACGCATTTGGAATTGCAACGCTATTTCGACGTACATGATATTTTAAATGCTGATACAGCGAAGAAAGTGTACGAGGAAACGTCGGCGAAACTGCAAACAAAAGAATTTAGTGTAAGAGGTTTGTTGGAGAAAATGAAAGTGAAACTGATTTGCACTACTGATGACCCGGTTGATGATTTGCAATATCATCAGCAAATACAAAATGAAGGGTGGTCAGTAAAAGTATTACCTGCATTTCGTCCGGATAAAGCAATGAATGTAGATGATGCGAATGGATTCAATAATTATTTGACAGGATTGGAAAAAGCAGCGGATGTTTCTATCAGTACGTACAATGATTACCTGGTTGCATTGAAAAAAAGGCATACTTATTTTGTAGCCAACAATTGCCGTGTAAGCGATCATGGGCTGGAAGAAATTTATGCCGAAGATTATACAGCTACTGAAATAGCGGGCATCTTCGCTAAAATTCGTTCAGGTGGTTCTTTATCATTGGAAGAAAAGCGGAAATTCAAATCGGCCATGCTGGTTACGTTTGCCGAGTGGGATCATGAAAAAGGTTTTGTGCAACAATACCATTTGGGTGCCTTGCGAAATAACAATAGTCGCATGTTGCAACAACTGGGACCCGATACAGGTTGGGATAGCATCGGCGATTTTTCTCAGGCAAAAACTTTATCTAAATTTTTAAATCGCCTTGATAAGAATAATACGTTGGCGAAAACAATTATCTATAATTTGAATCCTGCCGATAATGAATTGTTTGCGACCATGATCGGAAATTTCAATGATGGCACTGCTGCTGGAAAAATTCAATGGGGCTCTGCGTGGTGGTTTTTGGATCAGAAAGATGGAATGACAAGACAGATCAATGCCCTAAGTAATATGGGATTGTTGAGTCGCTTTATCGGGATGCTAACGGACAGTCGTAGTTTTCTTTCATTTCCACGACATGAATATTTCAGAAGATTATTGTGTAATATGTTTGGTGAAGAAGTAGAAAATGGTGAGTTGCCGAATGATATTGAATGGATCGGAAAAGTGATCCAGGATATTTGTTTCAACAATGCGAAAAATTATTTCAATTGGCAGTTGGATGAGCAACCGGCTGCTTCTGTGACTAGCAACAAATAAGAAAGTATAAAAATGACTGGTAACGATACCGGAACGCTTCCGGTAACGATACCGGTAATAAAGAAGGGTTGAAACGCCTGCTTTATCGGGGCTTAACGTATCTTTCAACCAATTAAATAATAAATAATAAACTATAAGAACATGTCAAAGAAAGTAGTAACGATGGGAGAAATAATGCTCCGCTTGTCAACTCCCGATTTCAAACGTTTTGTACAGGCCGATACATTTGATATTACTTATGGCGGTGGAGAAGCTAACGTAGCTGCAGCGTTATGTAATTACGGATTGAACGGAACATTTGTATCAAAAGTGCCGAACAATCCAATTGGCCAGGCTGCTATTAACCATTTGCGTCGCTATGGTGTAGATACACAGTTCATCGCCAGAGGTGGTGAAAGACTAGGTATTTACTTTTTAGAAACTGGTGCATCTATGAGAGCATCGCAGGTTGTATATGACAGAGCACATGCTTCTATTGCAGAAGTAGAAAGCAGCGAATTTGATTTTGATAAAATATTAGACGGTGCATCCTGGTTTCATACCACAGGTATTACTCCGGCGCTGAGTGATAAAGCCGCTGCATTAACGTTAGCTGCTCTAAAAGCTGCTAAAGCAAAAGGCATTACTACAAGTATAGATTTGAATTTCCGTAAAAAATTATGGACAAAAGAAAAGGCCCGTGAAGTAATGACTGGTCTTTGCGAATTTGTGGATGTATGTATCGGCAACGAAGAAGATGCTGATTTATGTTTAGGTTTTAAAGCAGCAAATACCGATGTAACTAAAGGTGAATTAAACCTTGATGGTTTTAAAGATGTGTTCCAGCAAATGAAAGCGAAATTCGGTTTCAAATTCATTGCTTCTTCATTAAGAGAAAGCCATAGTGCAAGTGATAACGGATGGAGTGCTTTGGTATATGATGGCAGCGAATTTTATCACAGCAAGCAATACAATGTTCGTATTGTTGACCGTGTAGGTAGCGGTGACTCATTTGCCAGTGGATTAATTTATGGATTGGTTACAGGTATGCCAATGCCGGAAGCGGCTGAATTTGGTGTAGCTGCATCTGCCATCAAACATACTATACCGGGAGATTTGAACCATGCAACACTAAGCGATGTGAAGGATTTGATGAAAGGTGATGGAAGTGGAAGAGTGCAGAGATAGTTCGGAGTTCAGAGTCCGGAGCCTGCCTGCCGGTAGGCAGGTTCGGAGTCATCTCACTAAAGTTTTAATTTTTCTTAAAGCAGAATAATATGATTGTAGATACAATAGCAAATGCTTCGAAGTATTTTTCTTTGCATCCATTGTTTGCAAAGGCGTTTGAATACGTCAATCAAACAGATTTAGCAAATGCACCGGATGGCAAATCAGATATTGCGGAAGGATTGAAAGCTATTTTTTCTAACAAGTCCGGCGTAGCGGCGGAAGCATCCGTAGCGAAGTTTGAATGTCATAATAATAATATTGATATTCAGCTTTGCATTAATGGGGTGGAAACAATTGGATGGAAACCGAGAGAGAAATGTATAAATGAAAACGGTGGTTACAATCCTGAAAAAGATGTGCAACTGTACAACGAACAACCCGATATGTATTTTCAATTAACCAACGGGCAATTTGCGATCTTCTTTCCGGAAGATGTACATGCGCCGATGATTGGTGAAGGAGAAATAAAGAAACTAGTAATAAAAGTTAAAAAATAAACCACGAAGAACACAGAACCATATTGTGTTCGGTGAAAAAAAATAATATGAGCAAAATAAAGCAGATAACAGACGCCATAGTAGCACAAGGCATTTTGCCTTTGTATTTTAACCCCAGCGAAGAAGTAAGCGTTGATGTATTAAGAGCTATTTACAAAGCCGGTATCAAAGCAGTAGAATACACCAACCGTGGGGAAGCAGCTTTAAGCAATTTCAAAAAAATGGTTGAAGTTAGAAATGCTGAAATGCCCGGCATCTTATTGGGTGTGGGTACAATTAAAAACATGCAGCAGGCCAATGATTATATGGCTGCTGGTGCAGATTTTTTAGTAAGCCCCGGATTTGTAAAAGAAGTAGCTGATTATGCAGTTGCTAATGATATTTTCTATGCTCCCGGTTGTATGACTCCAACAGAGATCATTGCTGCAGAAAATGCCGGGTTGAAATTCATCAAACTATTTCCGGGAAATATGCTCGGCACCGAATTTTTGACCACGATTAAAGATATTTTTCCAAAACTGTTGTTCATGCCAACAGGTGGTGTGGATACAACCAAAGAAAATATCGAAAGCTGGTACAAAGCTGGTGTATGTGCCGTAGGAATGGGTAGCAAGCTCATCAGCAAAAAATTAATGGAAGAGAAAGATTATGCGACGATTGAAACCGAAACAAAAAAAGTGTTGGAAACAATTGCCTCGATAAAAAAATAAATGCTGTCAAATTTTCCTGAGCATTTAAACGCCTAAATACTTGCCAAATGACCCAAGCAACCATTGGAAAATACAGGTGGACGATTTGCACCCTTTTGTTTTTCGCAACTACCGTTAATTATCTTGACCGACAGGTGTTAAGTTTATTAGCACCCGATCTGTCCAAAGAATTTGGCTGGACCAATTCTGATTATGCAAACATTACTTCCGTATTCCAATTTGTGTATGCTATCTCCATGCTTTTTGCGGGACGATTGATTGATAAATTAGGCACCAAAGCTGGTTTTACCTGGGCGATTATCATTTGGTCTATTGGTGCCATCATGCATGCAGTAGCAGTACCTATCGGGTCAGGTGTTTCAGATGTATTTGCATGGATTGGTATTGGTGCTGTTCCAGTTTCCATTGCAGGTTTCATGGTTGCAAGAGCCGTATTAGGTTTGGGAGAGTCAGGAAACTTTCCCGCAGCTATCAAAGCCACCGCTGAATATTTCCCAAAAAAAGAACGTTCATTTGCCACGGGTATTTTTAATTCAGGCGCAAACGTTGGTGCAATACTGGCACCGCTTACTGTTCCGTGGATCGCAGAAACATGGAACTGGCAAACAGCCTTCTTATTAATTGGTGCTATTGGATTTATCTGGTTATTGTTCTGGAAAATCTATTATGCTATTCCCCGCCAGCAAAAAAGACTTTCAGCAACGGAGTTGGCTTATATCGAAAGCGATAAAGAAGATGAACCTGTTAGCGAAAACACCAATGAAAAAGCTGCGAAAGTTTCATGGGTCAAATTATTAGGCTACAAACAAACATGGGCTTTTGCTTTTGGTAAAATGATGACCGATGGTGTTTGGTGGTTTTTCTTGTTTTGGCTACCGAAATACCTGGATGCGCAATATGGCATGACAGGTAAAGAGATCATGCTTCCATTAGCGGTATTATATAGTATGACCATGTTTGGCAGCATTGGTGGTGGCTACTTCCCTACTTACTTCATCAACAAAGGATATAATCCGTATGATGGAAGAATGAAGGCAATGTTATTAATTGCCATTATTCCATTAGTTGTTTTAGCAGCTCAACCATTCGGCTATATTTCTTTCTGGGTGCCAGTAATATTGATTGGTATTGGTGCATCTGCCCACCAGGCATGGAGTGCTAATATATTCACCACAGTTTCTGATATGTTTCCGAAAAAAGCAGTAGCATCCGTTGTTGGTATTGGTGGTATGGCCGGTGGATTAGGTGGTGTTGCCATTTCAAAAATCGGCGGTGCATTATTCGATCACTACAAAGCACTCGGTCATATACAAACTGGTTATACAATCATGTTTACATTTTGTGCAGTTGCTTATTTAATTGCATGGGTTGTTATGAAGGCATTAGTACCAAAATATAAACCCATTACAGATCTTTAATACTTACTAACCATTCTCATATTTAAACTCCTCGTTATTGAGGAGTTTTTTTATTTATAGCCCAGATGTATTGCTACTATCATCGTCTGTTGCGTCGCACACTTGTACATTCGGTAATTCTATTGAGCATTTGCTAAGAGTATTATTACTGGATAAAAGTTTATGTTCGCATATCCAATACTACATGTTAATGCCATTTGGATACATACTCACAATATGAAGATTATAACCTGGAACTGCAATATGGCTTTCAGAAAAAAAGCCGCATATATTCTGGAACAAAAGCCAGACATTTTAATTATTGTAGAATGTGAGCACCCCGATAAATTGCTATACAAAATTGACTTGCCAAAACCAACAGACAGTTTATGGTTCGGAAAGAATCAGCATAAAGGATTGGCTATATTCTCTTACTGTGATTATCGCTTTAAAGTAATTGAAACCCATAACCAAGATTTTAAAATGATAGTCCCAATTGAGGTTACAGGGGGAACTTTCGTTTTTAATTTGTTCCTGATTTGGGCATATAATCCAGATGACAAAGATGGAAGATATATCACCCAAATTTGGAAAGCTATAACTTACTACGATGATTTACTAACTAACAAACCCACAATGTTTATTGGCGATTTTAATAGTAATACAATTTGGGATCATAAAAAGCACAGATTGGGGAGCCATTCAAGTGTTGTAAAACAATTGGAAGACAAGGGAATTTTCAGTACTTATCATACTTTTCACAAGCAGACTCCCGGAAAAGAAGAACATCCAACATTTTATATGTATCGCCACAATGACAAACCCTACCACATTGATTATTGCTTTGTATCGAGTGATATGCTTAAAAAACTTCAATCGGTAGAAATTGGCGAGTATGATTTTTGGATAAAGTATAGCGACCATGTTCCTCTGATTGTTACATTTGACAACAGCTAACTCACTTGGAATATACAAACGACATAAAATTTACAAAATGAAAAACATAACATTACTTTATATTACTCTTCTATTTGCAATACCAGCATCCGCCCAACCCACCACCAAACCCTTCATGCTCGGCATTACCGATGAAATTCAATCCACTTTACTCAAAGAAAAAAGAACTATCAATATTTATTTTCCCGAAGGTTACAATAAAAATGATACGGTGAAATATCCGGTCATTTATTTATTAGATGGCGGTGCCGATGAAGATTTTATACATATTGTGGGTTTAGTGCAATTCAATAATTTCTCCTGGATAAACCGGGTTCCGCCGTCCATTGTGGTGGGAATAGCCAATACAGATAGAAAAAGGGATTTTGCCTATCCTACCACTATTGAAGCGGACAAAAAAAGATATCCTACTGCCGGTAAGTCAGACAATTTTATTGCCTTTATCGAAAAAGAATTACAACCCTATATCGAAAAAACTTATAAAGGCAATCAAACCAAAACATTGATCGGTCAATCACTCGGAGGTTTATTAGCAACTGAAATATTATTAAAGAAACCAAGCCTGTTCAATAAATATATTATTGTAAGTCCCAGCCTCTGGTGGGATGATGCTTCTTTATTAAAACAAACCTCCGCCATCTTACAGGAATCGTTTACGCAACAAACTGATGTGTACATCGGCGTTGGAAAAGAAGGTTTGGCTCCCAGTGCTATTCCGCATGTTATGGAAGTTGATGCCAACCTATTAGTTGAAAAATTAAGAACTACAAAAAGTAAAAGCCTCACAGTACATTTTGATTACTTACCGCAAGAAGATCATGCTACTATATCGCACCAGGCGGTATTCAATGCATTTCGGTTGTTATATCCATCAGCTGGCAAATAAAAAAAGATGAGCAATGATATGCTGATGAAGAGCCTGCCTGTCGGCAGACAGGTGAGACGTCCGCCCGGCCTTGCCATTCGGACGGGCAACAAAGATGCCCAAAGAGCTGAAAGTTGGAAACATAAAAAAACTCCCCGCAATTCGAGGAGTCTCTTTTTAAATTTTATTTTTATACTTTTTCTTACTCACCCCAAATATTATCCTTCCCATCTAACCACTGCTTCACTAAATCAGTTGTTACTGATTTTGGCCTTTCCAATGGGAAACCTAAAGCTCTGTCCCAACACAAACTTGCTAATACACCTAGTGAACGGCTTACTGCAAATAGTACAGTGTAAAATTCAAACTCCTTCATACCATAATGCACCAGCAATGCACCACTATGTGCATCTACATTAGGCCATGGATTTTTAATTTTTCCAAGTGATTGTAAGATCGGCGGCACTGTTTCATAAATATTCCAGATGGTTTGTACCAATTTGTCATCCGGCATATGTTTCTTTCCAAATTCCATTTGTGCTGTAAAACGAGGATCTGTTTTACGCAATACCGCATGACCATAACCCGGCACTACTTTTCCTTCGCTCAATGTTTGTTTTACGTAATCCGCAATTTGTTCTTTAGTTGGTGCATCCGTTTTTAATTGCTCCTGCATTTCAAACACCCACTTAATTACTTCCTGGTTGGCCAATCCATGCAAAGGACCAGCAAGACCATTCATACCGGCGGCATAACTTAAATAAGGATCGCTTAATGCAGACCCAACCAAATGCGTAGTGTGTGCAGATACGTTACCGCCTTCATGGTCAGCATGTATCGTCATGTACAAACGCATCAGCTCTTTAAAACTTTCATCTTCAAAACCCATCATATGGGCAAAGTTGCCGGCCCAGTCAAGCAAACCATTTGGTTGAATATGTTCACCGAATTTGTATTTTCTTCTATAAATATAAGCAGCTACACGGGGCAATCTTGCGATCAGGTCCATGCTATCATCAAACACTGCTTCCCAATAATCTTTTTTACTCATACCCGCAGCATACTTTTTTGAGAACTGGCTTTCTGTTTGCAGAGCCATCACCGCCACTACAAACTGTGTCATCGGGTGAGTACTTAGTGGCAATGCCTCGATGGTAGAAAATACATGATTGGGAACATGGCTTCTCCGTTGCCAAACAGAACTGATATGATGCACATCCTCATCAGTTGGTAACTCGCCTACCAGCATTAAATAAAATAATCCTTCGGGCAATGGTTCAGAGCCACCGGGAGCTTTGGTTAATTTTTGCTGCAATTCAGGAATAGAATATCCACGGAAACGAATTCCTTCCTGTGCATCAAGCAAAGAAGTTTCTGTAACAAGGCCGGTAATGCCACGCATACCCTGGTACACCTGCGAGAGTTGAACTTCGCCAATAACCTTGTTGCCATGCTCTTTCAGCAGGTCTTTTATCTCTGCTCCAACTGTGTCAGCTTTCGCTTTAAACCTGTCTTTTATAATACCCATATACCCTGATTTTACAATGCTTTCGACGAAAAAATTTCAATGTGTAAAGTTATGCAATGCCCCCTGCAGCAACAAAAATTTGAACTGTTTGTTGCATTAGGATTGCATTAAATAGCTGTACTTTTTATTATTTAGGAGTAAGACGATAAAGCCGGTACGCTACAAAAGAGAAAAGAATATTAGGCATCCATGCAGCCAGCATGGGCGGGAAATCGGCTTTGGTAGCAAACACCGTTGAGAAACGGTCGGAGACGATAAACAAAGCGGCAATCGTAATGCCCAATGCGAGGTGCATACCACTGCCGCCCCTTGTTCTCCGGCTTGCAATGGCGACACCAATTAAAGTTAAAAGTAATACGGAAGCAGGTGTTGCAGTACGCCGGTATCGTTCCACTTTCACAGCATTTAATCCTTCGGAGCCCCGCAATTCTTCTTGCCTGATATAGGCAATCAGCTCCGGTGTAGTTAGTTTATCTTTTATATAATCATCCTTAACCAATTCTTCTGGCTTAAGGTTCAGCGTAATCAGCATAGTGTCCCTAAAATTTGTTCGTTCTCCCATGGAATCTATGTACCGCTCAGTGGCATTAAAGAGTTTCCATCTTCGAGTGGTAGTATCCCAATTAATAGAACCAGCCCTGATATTATAAACCAGCTTATTATTTTTTACAGTCTCCAGGAAAAAGCCCTGTGCCGATTTACTCGCCGTATCAAAATTTCTGATACCTACAAATGTGTTGGTATCAACCCTCTTATAAAAACAACGGGTGCAGTTACCATCTACCCGGTTTTTGGTAGGGTCATTTTTATCAAGGTAATTACTTCTGAAACTACTTTGAATAGTATTTGCCTTTGGAATCCAATAGCGGTAACCCACCCATAATAAACCAGCTAGTAATACTCCACCAAAAAGATAAGGTCTTAAAAAACGGTTGTAGCTGGTACCGCTGGCAAGAATGGCAATGATCTCCGACCGGGTAGCCATGCGGCTGGTAAAGAAAATAACTGCTATGAATACAAATAAGGGAAATAAAAGACTCCAGATAAAAGGTACAAAGCCAAAGTAATATTTAGTGATAATCTGGCTTGTTGTAAGACCAGAGTGGATAAAATCTTCACTTTTTTCACTACTATCAACCGCTACCGCTACTACGGTAAACAATAAAAGGCAGAAAAAGAAAGTCACCAGCAGTTTCTTCAATATGTACCAATCAAGTTTCCGCATTCGGTCAAAAGTAGAAGAAAAAAAGTTGTCGGGTTGTGAAAAGTAAAGAACTATGAGCTTTTAGCTGCGAGCTGCGATATCGTAAACTTTAATTTTATACTCTTTGCCTATAGCTCAAATTATCCTTTTAAGAGTTCCTCTGTAAACTCGTTACCCAAGACTCACAATTTTGTCTTTAGCACAGGTATCATTTCTGCTTTCCAGCTCTTAAAATTATTCTGTTGAATTTGCTTTCTTGCCTCCCCTACCAGCCAAAGATAAAATGCAAGATTATGCACACTGGCAATGGTGTAGCCCAAAAATTCTTTTGCTTTCATTAGATGGCGTAAGTAAGACTTCGTATAATAATTGCTCATTTCACAATCCAGCCCATCGTCAAGCGGAGAAAAATCCTGCTCCCATTTTTTATTATCAATATTGATGACACCTTTCGTAGTAAACAACATGGCATTGCGGCCATTGCGGGTTGGCATTACACAATCAAACATATCAATACCCATCCCAATACATTCTAAAATATTCCACGGCGTTCCTACTCCCATTAAATAGCGGGGCTTGTTAGTTGGTAGATGGTCGCAACACCAATCGCATATTTCATACATCACATCCTCCGGTTCACCAACACTCAGGCCTCCAATAGCATTACCTGTTGCATTTTTAGAAGCAATGTATTCGCAGGATTGTTTGCGCAGATCTTTGAACGTTCCCCCTTGCACTATCGGGAATAAGTTTTGTGTGTATCCGTATTTTGGCTCAGTTGCATTGAACTGTGTAAAACATCTGTCGAGCCAGCGATGTGTCAGTTCCATGGATGTTTTAGCATATTTAAATTCGCTGCCGCCCGGTGGACATTCATCAAATGCCATAATAATATCTCCGCCAATCGTTCGCTGTATATCCATTACATATTCCGGGCTAAACAAATGCTTGCTGCCATCAATATGCGATTGAAAAGTAACGCCTTCCTCTTTTATCTTTCTGGTTCCCGCCAATGAAAAAACCTGGTAACCACCACTATCCGTAAGAATTGGTTTTTTCCATCCATTAAATTGGTGAAGCCCACCTGCTTTTTCCAATACTTCTAAGCCCGGACGCAAATACAAATGATAGGTATTGCCCAGAATGATCTGTGCTTTTACATCTGCTACCAGTTGCTGCTGTGTAACTGCTTTTACACTTCCTACCGTTCCCACAGGCATAAAAATAGGTGTCAAAATTTCACCATGATCGGTGTTTATTTTGCCTGCTCTTGCTTTTGAAGTGATATCGGTATGTTGTAATTCGAATTGTAAGGCTGCCATAATAAAGGCGCAAGGTACAGCTTAGAAGGCACAAGGTGCAAGGTACAAGTCGTGTTATTCAAAATGGATTCTGGTATTGAGTATTCTTCTGAATGGTGATTTCAAAAAGTCAGAATTTTATAATGAAAATTTGAAAATGGGGTTCCCTTGTGCCTTGTCTTCTTGTTCCTTGTCACTTGTGCCTTATCCTATTATCTTTGCCGCTATGCCACCAATTAACTGGGGAGAGATTCTCTTTTATCTTTTTATTGCCGTAACCGCCGTACAGATTTTTTATTACACTTTCTTTTTTGCAAGGATCGCTTTTTACAAAGCCAAATCAAAAACAAAAACTCAGCAACACCCCGTTTCTGTAATTGTATGTGCAAGAGATGAGGATGAAAACCTGGCCCGCAACCTTCCGGGATTGCTGGTACAATCCTACCCCAGCACTTATGAAGTGGTGGCGGTAAATGATAATTCATTGGATGATTCTAAATACATTTTGCAAGAGTTAAAAAAGACATTCAAATCGCTGAATATAGTAGAACTAACACAAGAAGCAGTACATATTTCCGGGAAAAAATATCCCTTATCAATTGGAATTCGGGAAGCAAAACATGAAGTGTTGTTATTGACAGATGCAGATTGTGTGCCTGCCAGTGAACAATGGATTGAAAAAATGCAAAGTGGGTACGACCAGCATACGGATATTGTTCTTGGTTATGGAGCGTATCATAAAAGAAAAGGATTGTTGAATAAATTAATACGCTTTGAGACATTTCACACTGCATTGCAATACCTGTCTTATGCATTGGCCGGGTTACCCTATATGGGGGTGGGCAGAAATTTATCGTACAGAAAAAGTTTATTTTTTCAGCACAAAGGTTTTGCTTCAATCAACCATATACCCAGTGGAGATGATGATTTGTTTATTAATAAAACTGCTACCAAACACAATACAGCCGTTGTAATTGACCCCGATGCGGTCACCCGTTCTATTCCAAAAACTACCTGGTCGGCATGGTTAAAACAAAAATCAAGACATTATACTACGGCCAAGTTTTATAAGCCCAAACATAAATTTTTACTGGGGTTATATTTTGCTCCGCAGTTCATT
>CAZXMP010000013.1:0-45510 GCA_964641575.1 uncultured Chitinophaga sp.
ACAAAGAGAAAAAAAATATTCATACTATAAAGCTTACTACTGCTGCGCCAATTAATGACGCAGTAAAAAATAGCATTATTGACCAGGTAAAAAAATCAGCCGGATTTGAACATGTAGAAGTAGAAGAGAGAATTGATGCTGGTTTGATTGGTGGATTTGTATTGCAGATAGGAGATAAGTTGGTAGATGCAAGTATTGCGTATGACCTTAGAGCAATTGCGAAACAATTCGAGAACAACGACTTTATTTATAAGTTGAAGTAATATAAAAAGATAAAAAGAAACAGATATGCCAGAGATTAAACCAGATGAAATAAGTGCTATACTGCGCCAGCAGTTAAGCAACTTTAATGCCCATGCAGATCTTGAAGAGGTAGGAACTGTACTGCAAGTGGGTGATGGTATTGCCCGTGTTTACGGATTAGGTAATGTTCGCTATGGTGAACTGGTGGAGTTTGAAAACGGTGTTAGAGCTATCGCCTTGAACCTTGAAGAGGATAACGTAGGTGTGGTATTGATGGGTGGTAGCGGCGGAATTAAAGAAGGTGCTAAAGTAAAACGTACCGGACAGATCGCTTCTATTAAAGTAGGAGAGGGAATGGTTGGTCGTGTTGTAAATACGTTGGGTCAGCCAATTGATGGTAAAGGGCCAATTACCGGTGAGTTATATGAAATGCCATTGGAAAGAAAAGCTCCGGGTGTAATCTTCCGTGAGCCGGTAAAAGAACCTTTGCAAACTGGTATCAAAGCTATCGATGCGATGATCCCGATTGGTCGTGGACAAAGAGAGTTGGTTATCGGTGACCGCCAAACCGGTAAAACAGCAATCTGTATCGATACGATCATCAATCAGAAAGAATTTTTTGCAGCAGGCAAACCTGTTTATTGTATATATGTTGCGATTGGGCAGAAAGCATCTACCATAGCTGGTGTAATGCAAACATTACAAGATGCCGGTGCAATGCAATACACTACTATCGTTGCGGCTTCTGCATCTGATCCGGCTCCATTACAGTTCTACGCACCATTTGCGGGAGCTGCCATTGGCGAGTTCTTCCGTGATACCGGTCGTCCTGCATTGATCATTTATGATGACCTTTCTAAACAAGCAGTAGCTTATCGTGAAGTGTCCCTGTTGCTTCGTCGTCCGCCAGGTCGTGAAGCTTACCCTGGTGATGTATTCTATTTGCATAGCCGTTTATTGGAAAGAGCGGCGAAGGTTATCAATAACGATGAGATCGTTAAGAACATGAATGATCTTCCGGATTCAATTAAACATTTGGTGAAAGGGGGTGGTTCATTAACAGCTCTTCCAATCATTGAAACACAGGCTGGTGACGTATCGGCTTATATCCCGACCAACGTAATCTCTATTACTGACGGTCAGATATTTTTGGAGTCGAATTTGTTCCTTTCTGGTATTCGTCCGGCGATCAACGTAGGTATCTCAGTTAGTCGTGTGGGTGGTAATGCGCAGATTAAATCAATGAAGAAGGTTGCTGGTACCTTGAAATTGGACCAGGCGCTGTACCGTGAATTGGAAGCCTTCTCTAAATTTGGTGGTGATTTGGATGCTGCTACTAAGAACGTAATTGATAAAGGTGCAAGAAACGTAGAAATATTGAAGCAACCTCAGTATGCACCATTCGCCGTAGAAAAGCAGGTAGCTATTATATACCTTGGAACAAACGGCTTATTGAAAGAAGTAGCTGTGAAGAGAGTAAAAGAGTTTGAAGAACATTTCTTAATGGAAATGGATAACAAATTGCCAGAAGTAATGGCCGAGTTCAAAAAAGGAAACTTACCTGAAGATGGTATTAAGAAGATGGTAGAACTGGCAAATGGCCTGATACCTTCTTACAAAGCCTAACTTGTCTTATATTATATGTGAAGCGACTGAGCAATCAGTCGCTTTTTTTATGTAGGATCTTTCCGTTTTCTTTCCGCACAGATCGAATTCTCCTATTAGGAATTCGTAAAACATACGTACAATGTGAGTAATCGTACTACTTCGTAAAAATAAAATTGAAAAAATACATTTTGTAAGTTTATGAAAGTCAGCATTTAATATATAGGGAAAGTAAATTTACTACATAAAATACGGTAATTATCAAGAAATAATACTCGAAAAACTTGCAAGTAAAAAAACTACGTATTATGTTTGTATCAGAATCGAACAAATCCTAAGAAAGCAACGTAATCCGACCATGAAACAAACTTCACTTACAATGGGAAAATACTCCCGGTCTGTTTCTCTCAATTTTTAAGTCGGCTTTCCAAGCAATCTTAGGGCAAGTTCAACAGAACACAACCGTACTAATTAATCTTGAACCCTAAATTGAGCATGATGAAAACATCTTTACCCCTTAGAAAATCAATTATTCTGGCTTTCTTTCTAATCGCTGGAGCATTAAATTTAAATGCACAGCCTGTTCCAGAATTAATTTTCCAAAACCCTACACCAGAATCTGGAATAGCTGGAGCTGATGGAGCCACTTATAGGTTTCCAAATGTAGCTCCAAATGTAGATGCGCTGGTAAAGATTGCAGGTCGTTCATCTTCTCATGTAAGAATTACAAGTATTGACTTAGCAAATACAGGTTATAATAACGCATTCCAGCCACAGATCAGTTATATGAATGGTAATGCGCCTGCCAATAGCAACTGGTCAATGGATTTTGATTTCAACTTTGTAGTAGCAGGTACTTTAACACCAACAACTGTAACATCATTTAATTTAACTGGGTTGGATATTGATGGTGATGGTGGAAATCTAAGAGAATTTATACAGGTTAGTAATGCACAATCATATATTTTAGAGAATAATAGTTTATTAAATGTGCAAAATCTTCTTGAAACTTTATTTGGTATACTAACTCCTACAAGAAAATTCCAGGGGCCTACAACAAATTTCAACAATATTGATGTTAATGCTACTACAGTAATGACGACAATAACATATGCCGACAAAAGTTTTTTCAGGCTAAGGGCTGGTGGTTCAACTGGAAATGGATCAACTTCTGCTGCGGATAGAATGTATTCATTCTGGTTTAGAGGTTTTGCATATAATACTCCGGTTCAAACTACACTACCTGTTAAATTATCTTCTTTTTCTGCTATGCTGAATAACAACAAAGTTGATTTGAAATGGACAACCAGCAGCGAAATTAATGTTAGCCATTTTATAGTAGAGAAAAGTACAGATGGTGTTAATTATATCGATGCAGGAATGGCTTTTGCTTATGGTAACGCAACTGATAAAACAAACTATAGCCTTTCTGATAATAATGTAAATACTAGCCGTGCTGCTGTAATTTATTACAGACTTCGGTCAGTTGATATTGATGGCAAGAGTGAGCTATCTGAAACAAGAATCATCAGAATAGGTAAGCAAAATGAAAACAATATTACAATTGTTGCCTATCCAAACCCGGTAAGTAATGAAGTTCGTATTACCATACCAGCGAACTGGCAGAACAAACAAGTTTCTTATGAGTTGATCAGTGCCAATGGCCAACCCGTTAGAAAAACAGTTTCAGCTAATAGCAGCCAGACAGAAACAATAAACACAAGCAGCCTTACTCCTGGTTTCTACTTTGTACGGGTAATGTGCGAAGGACAGGTTGCACAACAAAAGATCATAAAGAATTAAAAATCATTTGATAGGGGTTCCACAGCCGTCTCGCCACAAGCGAGGCGGTTTTTTTGTTTTATTTTTTTTGGTTTATGATATAAACTACTTTATGTTTGTGCTGAAATTGAAACCTACTAATATGAATCGGTATAAAAAAGGGTCACTTGTATTACTCTTTATAATGTGTTTTTGCATTGCAAAAGGCCAGGTAACGGTTAAAGGTGTAATTAAGGATAATAAACAAAAACCCTTGCCGGGTGTCAGCATTTCCATCAAGGATAGCTACGATGGAGCAACATCCGATTCAACCGGTAGCTATTCTTTTAAAACTACAGAGAAAGGCGAGCAGCTATTAGTAATTAGTTCAATCGGTTTTAAACCTTTTGAACAAAAAATAAAACTGGAAGGAACTACAATAATTGTTGATGCAGTTCTGAAAGAAGAAATTAGTGAACTTACTGCAGTTGTATTATCTGCCGGAACATTTGAAGCCAGCGATAGAAAAAGAGCAGCAGTTGTATTGGATCCCATTGATATAGTTACCACTGCCAGTGCTAATGGAGATATAACAGGTGCATTAAAAACATTGCCCGGCGCTCAGCAGGTTGGAGAAAGCGAAGGCCTGTTTGTTCGTGGCGGTACAGCTGCAGAAACAAAAACCTTTATTGATGGAACGCTGGTAAATAATTTTTTCTATAGCAGTGTTCCTAATATTGCGCAGTTTGGAAGGTTTTCACCCTTTATTTTTAAAGGAACAGTATTTAGTACCGGAGGGTATTCTGCATTGTACGGACAAGCTCTTTCTTCAGCATTAATTTTGGAGTCCATTGATTTGCCGGAACAATCTTCTGCCAGTATTGGTATAACTGTATTAAGTGCCAATGCAGGTATTCAACATTTGTCGAAAGATAAAAAATCATCCTGGGGTGCCAGTTATGGTTATACTGATCTGACACTTGGATTTAAAGTTATAAAACAACGACAGGATTATTCTAAAGTACCTGCTTACCATAATGCTGATGCTAACTTTCGTATCAAAACATCTGCGACGGGAATGTTGAAATATTATGGTTACTACAGCAGTAATAAATTAGGCTTTACTACAAATAGTATTGATTCACTTGGCTATCTCGATAAATTTGGAATCAGCAACACTAATATCTACCATAATTTAACCTGGAGAGAAAATTTAGCAAACAGGTGGAAAATAAACATGGGTGCTTCTTACACAAATAATAAAGACGATATTAATAGTGTGATGCAGGATTTGAATAAAGCGGATGTAGAATTGTCTGGACTTGAGTTCAAAAAATTTAATGTAGCCTCTAAAGGAAATTATTTTAATGCAAAAACAGTTTTGGAAAAAAAGTTAAAAGGTTTAAGTGCAATACGCTTTGGGGCTGAATATAATTTTAGCGATGATAAATTAGTTTACACCGCATTCGACGGACAGCGATATCCTAATAATATTAAAGAGCATATTAAAGCAATATTTGCTGAAGGGGATGTGTATGCTACCAACGATCTGGCAATAAAAGCAGGATTAAGAGCTGAGCATTCCTCCATATTAGATAAAGCAAATGTAGCCCCCCGGGTTTCAGTGGCGTATAAACTGGGCAAAGGAAGCCAGGCATCGGTTGCTTATGGTGTTTTTTATCAAAATCCGGAGAGAAGATACCTTCCTTCACCCAACGAATTGACTTTTATGAAAGCCACTCACTATATCGCACAATACCAGAAAGTGGCCAATCAACAATCCTTTCGGGCAGAAATTTTTTATAAGAAGTATGATAACCTCGTAAAAACAGGCAGCACAGGCTTTACAGAAGGGGCAATTAATAATAATGGATTTGGAGATGCAAAAGGAATTGAATTTTTCTGGAGGGATAAAAAAACAATCAAAAATTTTGATTACTGGATTTCTTATTCTTATCTGGACACCAAAAGAGATTTCCTGAACTTTCCTTTTTCAATCAGGCCTAACTTTGCAGCTACACATACGGCATCAGTGGTAACCAAAAAATTTGTACAAAGCCTGAAGATGAATTTTAATATGGCGTACAACTATGCAAGTGGCCGTCCTTATTATAATATTGGTTTCGATGGAACTGATTATAAATTCAATGATCGTGGAACTATTCCTGATTATCATAACGTAAGTTTCGCCATTAATTATCTTCCTTTTATTGGGAAGGAAAATGCTAAATCATTTGCAGTATATGTTTTGCAGGTGAGTAATATTTTTAATCTCAAACAAACTTACGGTTACAATTATTCATATAATGGGTATCGAAAGGAAGCAATAGTGCCTCCTTCAAGGATGTTTGTGTTTATTGGTGCCTTCATCAGCTTTGGTGTAGACAGAAGCGATGAAGTAATTAATAATGGACTATAACTAAAAAATTTAAACATTAAATCAACTTGTAAAACAATGAAAAAAATTCTTTTTGTAATGGTGGTTTCGCTTATGGCTACAGCAACATTTGCACAGAGTGAAAAGTACATTAAGGCAATGGAGGCAAAAATTGCCATGCTCGACTCCAATAATTCTGCCGATACATGGAAAGACTTAGCTAATAGTTTTGAACGTATTGCGGAAGCAGAAAAAACACAATGGATGCCTTATTACTATGCGTCGTTTTGTAATGTAATGATTGGTTATAGCTCGATGCCACAAGATGGCGGTATGGGAGATAATAGTTCTATAACTGATCCATACGCAGATAAAGCTGAGAGTCAGCTAAACAAAGCCATGGCTCTTACTGCTGCCAATACAGAAATTTATTGCATTAAAAAAATGGTGCACAGTCTTAAAATGATGGGGAATCCAATGGTGCGATATATGACGGAAGGTGCAAAAGCTACTGAGTCTTTAGCAAAAGCAAAAGAATTAAATGCTGCAAATCCAAGAATTTATATTCTTGAAGGCCAAGACAAGTTTTACACACCTGAGCAATTTGGTGGGAGCAAAGCTGAGGCTAAGGTTATGTTTGAAAAAGCACAGAGCCTTTTCGATACATATAAAACAGAAAGTAACATTGCACCAAATTGGGGTAGGTCGCAGGTCGCCTATTTTCTTTCTCAATTAAAATAATTTTATAGAAACTGGCTTGTAATATACAAGCCGGCTTCGGTTTAAAATATATGTTATGAGCCAAACCAAAAAACAACTTTCTGAAAAGGAAAGTCTGAGCCTTATTGCCACCATGATTAATAAGGCCAAGGATTCATATCATGATACTGGCGTTAGTGCAATTATGTGGGGAAGCATTATTGCAATTTGTGCTTTAGTAAAATTATCAGAGATACAGTTTAATTACCGGCTTCCATTTGATATCAACCTGATTACAATATTGGCAATTATTCCACAGATATTTATTTCCATTAAAGAAAAAAAACGCCGCCTTGTTAAATCCTACGATGACGCCTATATGGATTATATCTGGCTGGCTTTCGGTATTTGCATTTTTCTTATGGTTTTTATTGTAAATACTGTGCATGCTGAGCTTGGTCCGGTAATGCATGAATACCGCCAAATGTCAGCAGGAAAAACAGATGGGATTGATTTTCGATTCTCAGAATTTGTAATGCCTCTTTTTCTATTGTTATATGGCATCCCAACTTTTATTACCGGTGCTGCCTGTAGATTTAGACCCATGTTGTGGGGAGGTTTATTATGCTGGGTTTGTTGCATCATAGCATTATTCACCACCATAAAAATCGATTTACTCCTCACTGCATTTTCTGCCATGGCTGCATGGCTTATACCCGGCATTATAATGGAAGCAGATTACAGAAAGGCAAAAAGGGGGCTGGTAGAAGCTAATGTTTAAAGATCTGGACCCCATATTACATTCCCAGTTGCGGCTGGCTGTTATGTCCCTTCTTATTAGTGTGAAGGAGGCAGAGTTCACTTTTATACGGGAGAAAACAAATTCAACTGCCGGAAACCTTAGTGTACAGATCCAAAAATTAAAAGATGCAGGGTATATTGATGTAACCAAACAATTCAAGGATAACTATCCGCAAACTATTTGCAGAATTACAAAGCCTGGTATAAAGGCATTTGAAGATTATGTAAACAATCTGCAATCTTATCTTGGTAAAAGTTAATCCTGCAACAAATAAAAAAAGCCCTTTTGGAAAAGGGCTTGTTCTCTGTTGGTAACTCTAAGCGAATGAAAATCGTTGATACTATTTGTCTTTGTAATATTTTTTATTTTGATGAGGCTGTAATACTAATTGTGGTTGCCGTTCTTTATTATTAGAAGTTAGTATTTTTTCAACCACTTTTTTCAAACGGCTATACTCTTTCTTTAAAATATTTTTCGTTGACATGCTTATTTTTTTTAGTTGTCAGCTCTTTGGATTAATTACAATAACAGAAGAATAGGTGGCTTTTTTTGCTTTCGAAATCATTTTTACCCGATAGTAAAATTTTGTTTGCTTTGCCTTTTCATAAAACCAATAACTATCAGTTTCTGGCTTATCGGTTGCAAAGACGAGGGCTGCAAGAGAGAAATTTTTCCCATCAGTACTTTTCTCTATTTCAAACTGATCGGCTGCTTCATTTTCATTTACTTGCCATTGCAACAATACCCGGTTGTTAGTGATATTGCCATTAAAATTGATAACTGTGGGTAGGTTTTTTGTTATTAGGGGAGATGTGTATATGGTGCTTGCAAAAGGAGCAATTACTTCCTGTGCATTAGAAGGCTGATAAAAGAGCCTTAATGCAAGAAGGGTAAAAAAAACAGTGTACTTGATCATTTCTTTGGGTTTTGAATTAACGTCTTCAAATGGCCCACAGAAATATTGGATGTTGCTTCGGTAATAATGTATACATCTTGTAAGAATCTACAGAAATATAGCCGTATCGGGGTAAGTTAGATTATGCTGGTACGGTTGTTTATAGTAGTTTTACTTGGGTATATGTGGTTTTCCGAATCGTAAACAAACGTAGCAATTGAAGACTGTAAATGCAAGTCTTTTGCTAATTATTTTTTTTAGCAAATAAAAAAGCATCTATTTCGGGGTAAACCTTTAATACATTTGCCCGTTATCATTACTGTATGAGTAATATTATCGAAGTAAAGAATCTGACTAAAGAATTTAAAGAAGTAAGGGCAGTTGACAATCTGTCTTTTTCAGTAGAGGAGGGCAAAGTCTATGGGTTTTTAGGACAGAATGGAGCAGGTAAATCTACTACTATTCGGATGCTGCTAACTTTAATAAGGCCAAGTTCAGGGAGCATTGAAATTTTTGGAATGAACCTGCTGCAACATCGCAAAGAAATCCTTAGCCAGGTAGGTGCAATTATTGAACGTCCCGATCTGTATAAATATCTTACTGCTCTTGAAAACCTCAGAATTTTTGCCACCATGAGTGGTATAAAGATTACCGAGAAAAAATTAATGGATCAGTTGGAAGAAGTTGGATTAGCAGATAGAGCAAATAGTTTAGTAAAAACCTATTCGCAAGGTATGAAGCAGCGATTAGGTATTGCAACCGCACTGGTACACAATCCCAAACTTATCATTTTAGACGAACCTACGAATGGACTCGATCCACAAGGCATAGCTGATATTCGCAATCTCATTATTCGATTAAGTAAGGAATCGGGGAAAACATTATTGATATCATCTCACCTGCTAAGTGAAATGGAATTGATTGCCGATTCTATGCTAATTATAGATAAAGGAAAGAAATTGGTAGAAGGGAGTGTGAATGACTTATTTGACCCGGCCGAAACAGTAGTTGAATTAAAAACAACTGATGATGCCGCCGTATTTGAGCAATTACAAACATCAGCATTGCAAAAATATGTACAAGGAAAAAGAAATGATTGTGTGCTATTAAAACTACATCGCAACGAAGTGCCTTTTGTTATGAAAGAGCTGGTAAAGATGGATGTAAATGTTATCTCCCTGCATTCCAAGCACTCTTTAGAAGATTATTTTTTATCACTAACAACGGGCCATTCGCATGTGGAAGCTATTAAAAATTGAACTCTTCAAAATATTCAAACGGCCAAGAACGTATATAGCTTTTGGAGCTATCGCCGCCGTTGTTTTTTTAATCCAGGTAGCATTAAAGTATGATGGTAAGTCGTATGTAGATCTTTTGCTCAATAATCTCTCCGGCTCATTCGAATTTTCTGATGAATTTAAAGGCAAGTTGCTGAACGGTTACATGATTTGCTTTGTTATTCTGAACACATTATTAATTCAGATGCCATTGCTGGTGGCATTAATTGCAGGGGATTCAATTGCAGGCGAAGCAAATATGGGAACACTCCGGCTGTCGCTTACAAAACCAATAAGCAGAACACAGTATATGCTGGTGAAATTCGGCGCTTCTGTTATTTACACATTCGCTTTATTGGTGTGGATGGCTTTATTGGCTTTATTTGGCAGCATGATCATTTTCGGAACCAATGATTTGGTTGTACTTCGTTCTGAAGGAATTGAGCAAATGAAACATTTTGATGTATTGTGGCGATATTTTGCAGCATTTGGTTATGCCGCTGTAGCATTAACAACTGTTTCTGCATTGGCATTTCTATTAAGTGTGTTTGCTGAGAATTCTATCGGCCCCATTATTGCTACCATGAGTATTGTTATTGTGTTTACCATCCTATCGGAAATGAATATCCCGATCTACGACCAGACTGTTAAGCCTTATCTATTTACTTCTCACATGGTAGCATGGAAAGGTTTTTTTTATGTACAGGCTGATGCGGAAGGAACAACCATTAACGGGAGCATTGAAAATCTGCCGGCTGTTTTGCGGAGCTTGGGCATCCTTATTATATATATTGGCGTCTTCTTCAGTGCTGCGGTATGGGTATTTAGAAAAAAAGATATTCTAACATAAATTGAGGTTATGATTAATGATTTTGGACGGCTAGTACGTATTGCAAGAAAAGGATTTACGCTTTGCCTGAGTACAATTCTTTTGTTGCCATCAATGCTAAAAGCACAAACTGCAGAAGAACTTATTCAGCAGGTAAAAGCAAAGTTGGATAAAGTAACCGATTACCAGGCCAATGGTAAAATGAAAACCAATGTAGTTTTTATAAAAGCTCCCATAGCGAATGTAAAAGTTTATTATAAAAAGCCCAACCGCTTACGTATTAATAATGAAAGTGGGATTTCATTTATTCCCAAAGGTTCTGTTAATATCAATTTAAATAATATTTTTATTAATACAGAGGGCTTTGATATAATTGATGTAGGAAAAGAAGAGAAAACTAATTTTCGTATTATAAAGCTTTTGCCTAAAGATGAAAATGCAGAAGTAGTACTTTCAACACTATACATTGATGAAAAGCAATCACTGATACGAAAAGCAAAAACTACCACTAAGGAAAATGGAACTTATGAGTTGGAGATGACCTATGGAAAATATGCAGCATACGGCCTGGCGGATAAAATCAATTTCTCTTTTAATACAAAAGATTACAAACTTCCCAAGGGAATTACATTTGACTATGATGACGGAAGTAAGAAAGAGGAAAATCCCGACAAGTTGAAAAACAAAAAAGGCAAAGTAGAAATTACTTATTCCGACTACATCATTAATAAAGGAGTGCCAGATTCTGTTTTCAAATAAAGTTTTATTCGCTTATATCCTCATCAACCGCATTGGCCAAAATTTGTGGTGTTAATTTTCGCAAAGGATTTTTTCTATTTTCTTCATACTGGTTTCTCTGGTTAATGATCTCAATACATTCAAAAAGTGCAACCAGAAATGATGATGTATCTGCTTTATCTTTTCCCGCAATATCAAACGCTACTCCATGGTCGGGTGAGGTACGAACGGCAGAGAGACCAGCTGTATAATTTACGCCATCGCCGGAAGCTAATGCCTTAAATGGAATCAAACCCTGGTCGTGATACATTGCCAGCACTGCATCAAACTTTTCAAAGCTACGACGGGCAAAAAAGGCATCGGCACTAAACGGGCCCACTACCAGCATGTTATTATTCTTTGCTTCTTTGATAGCAGGTTTAATAATTGTTTCTTCTTCTGCGCCAATAAGCCCTTCATCACCAGCATGTGGGTTGAGGCCCAGCACAGCAATTTTAGGTCTGTCAATTCCAAAATCTTGTTGCAGGCTTTGATGAACTATTTTGAGCTTGCTTAGAATTTTATCTTTGGTTATATGTTTGGCCACTTCTCCCACTGGAATATGTTCGGTAACCAATGCTACTCTAAAATTGCCGGCGCACAACATCATCACTACGTCGTTTACCCCAAATATGTGTTTAAGATAGGGAGTGTGTCCGGTAAAATTAAATTCAGCAGATTGTATGTTTTTTTTGTGGATGGGTGCTGTTACCAAACCATCAATTTGTTTTTGCTTTAATGCAGCTACGGCAGTTTGTAAGGAAAGTATAGCATACTTTCCACCCACCTCATTAAGCTGGCCGGGAGTAATAACTACCTCTTCTTCCCAGCAATTAAAAATATTTACCTGTTTAGGAGCGATGCGGCTAAATTCTTTAATATTCTGGTAGTTGAAACTTACTTCAGGAGTTGATTTTTTATAAAAATTGATCACTTTATTGGAAGAAAAAATTACCGGGGTACAAAGATCGAGTATGCGATTATCGGATAGGGTTTTAATAATTATTTCTATACCGATTCCATTTAAATCACCACAGCTTATTCCTATAATTGGTTTTGTTTGGCTCATACATTTTTCTTAAAGCATAAAATTAACGGAAATAGGACGAATCCAGCTGAAGTTGATTTCCCGGGTAGTAATCACCATTTACCGCTGGTATCGGTAAGTGTTTTCATAAACGCAATAATGCTCGAAATTTCTTTTTTTGAAAGATTCAATTTGTCGGGGGGAAGTGTTTGATTCTCCGGTGCAATTTTTAAACCAGTACCTCCGCCATTATTATAAAACTCCATTACTTCCTCAAGGGTTTTATAAACTCCATTGTGCATGTAGGGTGCAGTTAATGCAATGTTTCTGAGTGTTGGAGTTTTAAAAGCATGCTTGTGAATGGATGATTTTGTGAAGAGAAATTTTCCTTTATCGGCATCCAGCACAGCATTTTTTTTATCTGTAGTTGCCGGAACTCCTAACACCTCAGATTCAGAATCTATAAAGAAAGGTGGACTAAGTCCGTTAAATAAAGGTATAAAATGGCAGGTGGCACATTTTGCTTTTCCCATAAATAAAATAAAACCCTTTTTTTCAACTTCATTTAGTTTGTTTTCATCTCCCCGCATATAGAGATCAAAATTAGAATTAAATGAAACTAATGAACGCATATAGGACGAAACTGCGTTCGCTATTGTGTATTGTGTTATTTTTTCATACTCTCCGGAATAGGCAATTTCAAAAAGTTTGTTATAAGTGCTATCACTTTTTAAAATAACAACACTTTGAATTAGCGAGCCTTTCATTTCTTCCTGGTTATGTACCACATCGCTTAGTTGATTCTCAAGTACAGTAACACGAGAATCATAAAACTGCCTTTTTTGTAAAGCAGAGTTCCAGAGTGTAGGGGTGTTTCGTAAGAGGTAGTTTTCTTCGTCTACAGCCAAAGCAGTTTTTAAACCGTCAGTAAATGCTAATTCTGGTTTGTGGCAAGTTGCGCAGCTTCTTTTTCCTGTTGCCGATAATATAGGGTCATAAAATAATTTGCGACCTAACTTTATTCTTTCGTTTGTTGAGCGATAACGAGCTGTAGGCGAGAAAGCGTTAATATTAAAAGTATTGATATCAAAAAGAGAAGTTGCTACTGGGCTCACAGATGTTCTATCACTTTCTGGAAGAAGATTATTGGCAATTCTTGTTTTTACGAGAGAGCTAAAAAATGGCGATATAAAATTTTTTATAAATGTTAGCCGGTCAAACGAATTAAATGATTTATTGTCTGATAAATATTTTATTGCGCCGCCAAGTAAACTATTAATTTCATCAAATTCCGCTGTAGCGTTAGAGTATAGTTTTTTTTTGTAAAAGCTATGAATCGTTTGTATACTTTCTAAGGTGCTTTTTGCTTCGGCAATGGAATTCTTAGCTATTGGAGAGTCAAATCCAGAAACTCCCAATGTAATCAGCCGAATAATGCTTGAATGCAACGCTTCAAAAACCATCTCATCCCTGAATTTATAATCAAGATTTTTTTCTTTTAAAAAAACTCCTGTTATTCGCAGCATACCTTCAACTTCTTTTTTTAGCAAATTATAATTAGTAGTGTTTTTGCTATTAAAAAGAATTTCTTCTATTACCTGCAACCCATGGGGTTCAAAAATATCATCAGGATTATCATCTTCAACCCATTTTAAAGCCGGCCCGTTGAGCAACCTTGTTTCAAAAGGGTTATAAAAATCAGTTAGTACTGCCGTTTTTTTATAACTGCCTCTTAAAGAAAGAAATGCTTGTTGTAAAGTTTTTACAGAACCCCGGGCGGTTATTTTTTTTTCAAATTCTATAAACTTGTTATGAAGCTCTTTCATTTCCTGCAAATAGTATTTTTCAACCTCTATAGCTGGTGTTGCCGGGTGGCTGGTGAAATTGAGGGCAGTAATAATTGTTATAAACAAAAAAATAAGCATCGTCTTTTTCCTGCTGGTATTTACTATTGAAAGCATGTAGCAAATTTTAGTGGATGGCATTAGTTTTCGTAATTGTACGATAAGACCCTGGGTACAACCACTTGATTTTTATTTATAATATAATAATAATTATTTAATCGATTGGACTTGTAAAATTAAGATTTAATCTTTATGACCATAAGAAGAACCACTTAAATCCAATAGAATGAAACCAACTTTCCACCTGAAGGCAGTATTACTATTAATAATAACTGCATTCTCTATTACCAATTTTGCTCAAACAACAATTTTTCCTGCCACTACCACATGGAGTTATATTGACAACAATATTCGCCCCGTTGGTTGGCCTGCTACACATAACGCTACAGGATGGGGTACAGGTGCCGCACCGCTGGGATATAGTAATGGAGTTACAACAACCGTTAGCTTCGGTGGCGATGCAAATAATAAATACACTACTACTTATTTTAATAAAGTCGTTAATATTCCAAGTGTGGCCGCTTACGGAAGCTTTACAATAAACATAACGAGGGACGATGGTGCTATACTATATGTAAATGGAAGAGAGGCGGTAAGAAGTAATATGCCTAGTGCAGCCGTAGCCCATTCAACCTTTGCAGCTTCAACAGTTGGAGATGGTGCACCTGAAACACAAATTCATACTTATACTATTGCTCCATCTTACTTTGTTGATGGAAATAATACTTTTTCATTAGAGCTTCACCAGGTAAGCCTAACAAGTAGCGACCTTTCATTTAGTGTTGAAGTAATAGGAAATCCTGCCCCTGCTAATGTTACCTATGTTAGGTATAACGAAAACTGGAAGTTTTTGGATAATGGTACTAACCAGGGAACAGCCTGGCGAGCTTCGGGTTTTAATGATGCTACATGGTCTGCCGGGCATGGTGATTTTGGATATAGCACTGGCGGTGGCGAAGCTACTACGGTAAGCTACGGCCCTGATGCAAACAATAAATACGTTACAACCTATTTTCGAAAGGCAATTAATATAGCTGACCCAACGGCCTTTGCCGATTTTACTTTGAATGTAAAAAGAGATGATGGGGTAGTGGTATATATAAATGGAACAGAGAGGTACCGAAATAACCTTACAGCTAACCCAACCTATACAACGCTTGCTTCAAATGCAACAGATAATGGTACTGTAGCACAAACAGCTATTTTATCAAATACGTTCTTTACAGCTGGTGTAAATGTAATTGCAGTCGAAATACATCAAACTACTGTAAATAGCTCGGACATTGCTTTTGATTTGGAGTTGATAGGGCAAGTGGCTGCAACTCCTCCCACTACTTTAATGGCGTTTGGCGGAAACTGGAGATACCTCGATAACAATACCAGGCCAGCAGGTTGGGAAACAACGGGCTTTGCAGATGGTGGCTGGGCCACAGGTCCTGCTGAATTAGGTTATGCTGATGCACCTGCAACAACGGTAAGCTTTGGTCCTGATGGCAATAACAAATACATAACAACTTACTTCAGAAGAAATGTAAATATAACCGGCTTAAATACTTTTGCTACTGTTACTTGTAATATAATAAGAGATGATGGTTTTGTGATGTATGTAAACGGTGTTGAAGTGAGAAGAGATAATTTGCCAACTGGTACTATCGACCACAATACATTAGCACCTGCTGCAATTGGGGGTGCTGATGAAACCACACCGTTAAGTTTTTCTGTTTGTCCCAGCTATTTTGTAGAAGGCAATAATACCATTGCTATAGAAATGCATCAGAATGCAGGTAATAGCTCCGATCTTTCATTTAATCTGGAGATGATTGGTAATTCTCTTACAGCCGGTGCACCATTATTAACAAGAAACCCTTACTTACAAATGGGCCGGCAGACAGCTATCACAATCAGGTGGCGAACAGATATACCAAGTTTTGGCCGGGTAGAAATTGGACCTTCTTTTGGAAACTACAGTACATCTGCAACAGATGAAACCTGCGCAACAACTGAGCATGAAGTAACGATAACAGGATTGACAGCGGATACAAAATATTTTTATAGAGTTGGAACAACTTCGGGAACAATATTGCAGGGCGCAACTAATAATTTCTTTACCACACTGCCTCCAGCCAATACTACACGCAAACTAAAGTTTGCCGTATTCGGTGATTGCGGAAGAAATGATAATGGATTTCAAAATGGCTCAATTGCACAATATGAGCGGTATTTGTCTGACAATTCGATGGATGCTGCAGATGGCATGTTGCTGTTGGGTGATAATGCATACAACAGCGGTTTGGAAGGAGAATATATCACAGGCTTTTTCAATCCGTTTGGAGCAAATCTTCTTAAGAATCATAAACTCTATCCTGCTCCAGGCAACCATGATTACTATGGTACCAGTACCACTTCAAGGACAGGTATGTACTATCAAAATTTCACTATGCCCACTAATGCTGAAATAGGCGGTGTGGCATCTGGCACTGAAGCATTCTATTCTTATGATATTGGTGATGTGCATTTCCTTGCACTAGACTCTTATGGCGAAGAAACAGGAGCTACTAAATTATATGATACCCTTGGGGCACAGGTGACCTGGATTAAAGCAGACCTTGCCGCTAATACAAAAAAGTGGGTGGTAGCTTACTGGCACCATCCTCCATATACTAAAGGAAGTCATGATTCAGATACAGAGTCAGATCTGGTAGCTGTTAGAGAAAATTTTATTCGTATTCTGGAAAGAAACGGGGTTGATATGATTCTTTGTGGCCATAGTCATGATTATGAAAGATCTTATTTATTGAAAGGTTATTATAAAACTAACCCCGGAGATGCTGCTGTAAATGGAGTAAACTTTAATGTGAACACCCACGCAGTTAATAACTCTTCCGGAAAATATGATGGTACAGCTAATTCATGTACTTATACCACAGCCTCCGGTAAAGTACACCATGGAACTGTATATGTATTGTCTGGTTCTTCCGGCGCAAATGGCGGAGTGGTTACGAGCAGCCCGGATACATGGCCGCATAATGCCTTGCCATTTTCAATTGATGAAGGAGGTATGTTTTATTTTGAAGTGGAGAATAACAGGTTAGATGCCAAATTTATTAACAGGGTAGCAGGTCCGGGCGGTATTCCTGTTATAGGGGATCAGTTTACTATCATGAAAGATGTAAATGTTACCAATAATATCAACATTGTAAATGGCAATTCAGTTAACCTTACTGCGTCATGGCCACAGTCTTCCAGTTATACATGGACCAATACAGTTGGAACAACACGTACAGTAAATGTAACGCCACCTACTAATGCTACAACTGTTTATACAGTATCTGATGGAATGGGATGTGTTACTGACCAGTTTAGTGTAGTTACATCAGGAACACTCCCTGTATCTATGCTTAGTTATGATGTAAGATTAAATGGCAATAAAGTTGATATTACCTGGGCAACTGCAACAGAAGTAAATAGTAAAGATTTCAGTATTGAAAGATCTGGTAATGGCGTTGATTATTCATCAATTGGTACTGTTGCTGCTGCTGGTAATTCTACTACGGTATTAAACTATGCCTTTACAGATTATAGTCCGCTGCTTGGAACAAGTTATTATAGATTATTGCAAACAGATATTGATAACAGTAAAGAGTACCTGGGTGTAAGGCAGGTTAATTATAATAAAAATAAAAATTTTGAAGTGAGGGCTATTGGTGGAACCAATGGCACATTAACCTTACAGATAAATTCTTTAAAACCTGATATCTATAGAATACGTATCTATGATATACAGGGAAGAGAAAGAAAAAATGAATTGGTTACATGTGGCGCAGGTACCTGTATTAAAGATTTGATATTAGAAACAGGTGCCTATGTGTATGAAGTTTCCAATAAAAGTGGAGAAAAGCTGTCACAAAAAATAATAATAAACCGGCAATAATAAATTGCAGGTTTATAAGCCAAATCCGAAACTATGAAAAAGAGTATTTATCTCGTATTGCTATTGCTGTTTATGGCAAATAATGCATCTGCACAGGTACTCCGTGCCATGACACCCCGCTATAGCAACCCATCGGTAAAGGGCAATATCGTTTATGTTGCAAATAATATTATTACTTCGTCTGGATCTATAACCACTGAGGCACCTCCAGGTGGTTCTGCTGTTAATAATGGAAACACAGGACTAAATGTAGATATTGATGGCATTCCGCCGGTTACTTATGTTGCGTTCGGAAGCAGTTGGAAATACCTCGCTAATAATACAAGACCTGCGGGTTGGGAAACAACTCTGTTTGCTGATGGGGCATGGCCTTCAGGAATCGGACAATTGGGTTATGGTGACGGAGATGAGGCCACTTGTGTACCTTCTGGCGGAGGGGGCACTTTGTGTTTGCCAACAGGTACAAAATATATTTCAACTTATTTCCGGCATGCGGTTACAATAGCTAACCCTGCTACTCATAGCAATTTTAGTTTAAATATAAAGAGAGATGATGGCGTGGCAGTATATGTAAATGGCGTGGAAGTTTACAGGAACAACCTGCCTGCAGGGGCATTGGCACATAGTACATTAGCAACTAATGCTACTGATAATGGCAATACTGTACAAACAGTAACACTACCCACAACTAGCTTTACATCTGGTAACAATGTTATTGCTGTTGAAATTCATCAAACAAGTGCAACAAGTTCTGATCTTACATTTGACCTCGAATTGATAGGAAACCCAATTACATACACAACAGTAATACCTTATGGAGCAAGTTGGAAATACTTGGCTAATAATACAAGACCTGCAAATTGGGAGACAGTTTCTTTTGCAGATGGAGCCTGGCCGAATGGAAATGCAGAACTTGGGTATGGTGATGGTGATGAGATCACCTGTATACCATCTGGTGGTGGAGGCACACTTTGTACTCCAACAGGTAATAAGTGGATTACTACCTATTTTAGGAAAACTGTAACTATTGCCAACCCTTCTACTTATTATAATTTTATTTTAAATCTTATAAGGGATGATGGTGCAGTTGTTTATGTAAATGGTGTAGAAGTAGTGAGAAGTAATATGCCTCCGGGGGCTATTGCCCATGGCACACTTGCTTCATCAAATGTAGGCGGCGCTTCCGAATCTACTCCTATACCATATACTATTGCTAGCAGTTATTTTGTTAATGGCTCAAATACCATTGCTGTTGAAATTCATCAGGATGTTATTTCAAGTTCAGATATTTCTTTTAATATCGAGCTTTTAGGCTCTCTTGATTCTACCTTTAATTCGTCCAGTGCAGATCTTACTTTGCCAAATTGTAGCCAGGTATTGTTTGCAGGATTATATTGGGGAGCAACACAGGGTACTGATGGCACAAATACCGGATGGATTACAGGTGAAACAGGTGTAAAATTAAAGTTACCCGGTGCCGCTAACTACGTAAATATATCTTCTACTCAAACAGATTATCATAACGATGTTTTAGTGCCTGGTTTACCACATACTGGGTATAGATGTTTTGCAGATATTACTTCACTTATTAATGTTGCGAATCCGGATGGCACTTATACTATTGCTAATGTATGCAGCCCCGCAGGTATAATAAATACTGCAGGTGGTTGGACGATTATTATCGCTTATTCTGACCCTGCAACGATAGTGCGAAATTTGACAGTTTTTGATGGCTCCGTAATTATGAATGGCGGTGACCCCGCACTTACAGTACCAATTTCAGGATTTTTAACACCACCATCCGGGCCGGTTAGTTGTGAGCTAGGTGCTGTTGTTTTTGATGGTGACAGAGTTTCTACCGATGAATTCTCGTTTAAGCAAAATTCAAATCCACTAGTAGGAACCTATACCAACATGACGCCGAATGCTACAGCAAACCTGGATGATATGTGGAATGGTACCATTTCTTATAAGGGGTCAGTAGTTACTACACGAATGCCAGCACATAATAATACATTAGGTTATGATGCGGACATTATAGATGTACCCAATGTGGCTAACGCAGTGTTAGGTAATAGTCAGACTTCTGCCAGTATCCGATTTAGTTCTCCTTCTGAGAATTACATGATACAGGTGGCGACAACTGCAATCTCTCAATACACTCCTACTTTCAGTGTAAGTAAAAATGCAACCGACTTAACAGGAGGTGCTTTAATACCCGGAGACTCTATACGTTACCAGATTGTTTATCAAAACGGTGGTAATGACGCCAGTACCGCCACCACCATTATTGATAACATTCCTGCAGGAACATCGTATGCACCTAACAGCTTAATGATCGATGGCGTAGCAAAAACTGATGCAATTGGAGATGATGAAGCAGAATATGATTTTGCAAATAACAGAGTGTTGTTCAGAATTGGTACAGGTGCTAATGGTACTACTGGTGGAGAGGTTGATCCTTCAGTTAGCGGTAACGTTACATTTAAAGTTTTTACCCCTTCCTCTTGTGCAGTTTTTGCTTGTAACAGTACAATAAGTAACCGGGCAAGAATGAGCTATGGCGGAAAATTATCATTATTAAATCTTTATGATTCTACAGGGATTATAGTAGCAGGTTGTAATGAACCTGGCCCACAGATAAATCTTATTACAGGTACTTGTATGCCCTTGCAGGATACAATTTTAACTAATAGATGTCCATCACTAACAGTGCAAATACCAATTGCCCGATATGCAGGATATCTGTATCACACAGGAATACCTTTTACAGTTGGCAATACTTATGATCCCCGTGTTCCAGTTGCAGCTACCCGTGTTATTTATGCTTATTATGATGGACCGGGGAGTTGTGATGACACAATACGAATAAATATATTTATAAGTGGCTGCCCGGATATAGATGATGATAATGACGGATTACCAGATTATTTAGAATTGAGCAACCCTTTAGCATTACAAGATGCAGATAGCGATGGCATACTTAACTGGGCTGATCCAACTCCCGGCGGCGCTATTGTATGGGTAGATAATAATTTAGATGGGTCTAACGACTGGTTTGATCCTGCAGCAGATTCGGATAATGATGGGATACTTAATTTTTACGACACAGATTTTCCTGGCTATATAGATATAAATGGGGATGGTGTAAATGATAATATGGATAAGGATTTAGATGGGTTGCCTAATAATTTTGACCTGGATAGTGATAACGATGGCATACCTGATACGGTTGAAAGTTTTGGGGTAGATGCAGATGGTGATGGCCGTATAGATAATTATTCTGATTCAGATAATGACGGCTTATCACAAAACGTAGATGCCAGCGGACCCGGGGCTAATTTTTTAAGAGGTTCAGGATTTGGTTTAGGTGCTATAGACACTGATGGTGATGGCATTCCTAACTATCTTGATTTAGATAGTGACAATGATGGTATACCGGACATTATTGAAGCATTAGGCTCTGATCCTACTAATGATGGAAAGGTAAGTTTAACGACCGATATCGATGGCGATGGTTTGTTGGATATACTGGACGGAGATGTTGGGAACGACTTAGTATCAGAAAATTCAGCCAATGCTTTGTTGCGCACAGGTACAGATGGAAATAATGATGGAAGAACTGATAGCTGGCCCTATAAAAATATGGATAGCGATAATAAGCCAAATGCGTATGATTTGGATAGTGATGGCGATGGTATAACAGATGTAAGAGAAGCTGGTTTTGCAGATACTAATTGGGATGGTAGAATAGACGGCGCTTTAAATACAGATGGATGGAATACCGGGGTAGCTGGTGCCGGCTCTTTAACTTTACCTAACACAGATGGGATTGGCAGGTCCAATCCATATGATATTGATTCGGATGATGACGGTATTCCGGATAATGTGGAAGGTCTTACCACAATCGGCTACTTATTACCTGCGTATATAGATAGTGATGGTGATGGAATTGATAATAGCTATGATAACTTCAATGGCTTTGGTGGTGATGGTATTCATCCCGTAGATACTGATGCCGATACAGTGCCGGATTATCTTGATTTAGATACAGATGGTGATGGATTGATAGACAGAATAGAAGGAAATGATTTAAATTTTAATAGTACACCTGATGATAATGTTACATTAACCGGTATTGATACGGATGGAGATGGATTGGACAATCGTTTTGATAACGATAACTCTTCTACAAAAGCTACTTCACGATATATGGGTAATGGGGGAACTACTTCCGGAGAAAATCCCCCGGGTTCCATTACCACTGTACAAAGAAGTCCATTATCTACCTGGGGATGTACTTTTGAAAGAGACTGGCGTTGTGTTTTCTATGTTCTCAATTGCGATATAATCACAGTAAAAGCATCTTTACAAAACGAAGAGACTAAACTTAACTGGACAGTTTTGTGCGATCAGGAAGTTGACTACTTTATAATAGAAAGAAGTATTGATAGAATTAATTTTAATGATATTGGAAGAGTAGAAGGAAGAGCTACTGTTAATGCTGCAGAGCATTACAATACCATTGATGATGTGAGGACAATAGCAACCGGCTTTATTTATTATCGCCTAAGAACTGTTTTAAGAAACGGTAAGGCAAAATGGAGTCCTATCATTGCAGTTAAAAAAGATAATTCAGACAACTTTAATGTTCAAATATTACCTAATCCGGTAAGAGAGCAATTGCAGGTGTTAGTAACTACACCGGTACAAGTTATAACCGATATTCATATTATAGATGGAAGTGGAAAAATACTACAGCAGTACAAAGAAACATCCATGCCGGGAGTTAATTCATTTACCTATCGGCAAGTGGCAGCGCTGCCAGTAGGGATCTATTATATGCGGTTGAAGCTAGGTAGCACAATCATTAATAAAAAATTCAGCGTAATTAAATAACTGTAGGTACGATAATATAATAATTTTAATTTAAGTATTCGTCAGTAGTAAATTATTTAATGATTTAATAATAAAAAGTAATTTTTTTCGAATTTGTACTAAGTAAGTGCAAGTACTTATACTCAATTTATTCTTCAGTAAGGGTTTTCCAATAGTAAAATCATTTTTTTATCCGTAAGGGTCTGCATATTTGTATGTATAGAATCCAAACCAGTAAAAACCTTGATTTTAAAATCCACCCTGACCATGAAGAGGCTTTTCCGTCAAACATATATAATTGCAACACTCTTCTCTGCTGTATCATCAAACGCTTTAGCTCAATGTCCCGGTGGTTATACTAATAGCCAATTAAATTGGGACAACCTTGATTATTACTGGAACAGCGGTGGGAATGGTCCTTACCAAAATTATATTACAAATGCTCAGGAGCAAACTCAACGATTTGCAATTGGGCGAACCTATCTTACTATTGCAACAAGTCATCAGGATTTGGTAAATCCCGGAAGCGGTAATAGTGCAGAAAATACAACTCATACAGGTGATGCAGCAAACTACACAGGTAGGGATGTTCAATATAATCCATCTGCAAACGGGCAAACTGTTACTATCACTTTTGCAACGCCTGTATCTGCCCCAAATTTTACATTATATGATATTGATGGAACTGCAACATTTACAGTTACAGCTACTAATAATTTGAATGCTGCAACGGCTGTAAACGTTACTACCTATGCAGGGACTATATTACTAGTTGGTGTTTTGCCTCTGAGTAGAACAATTAGTACTTTGTCTGGAACAAACTTAGCCAATAATTTAAATACAGGTTCGGCTACAGTAACCGTTCCTGGCTTAGTTAATTCTATTACCATTACCATTAGCAATAGGGGATCAGATCCTGTTTTCTGGCTTTCGGATATTAATGCTTGTGTAAATAATGGCAACTTTCCTACTAACTGGCACCAACAGGCTAATAACAGACCTTTTGTAGGGCCTACACAAAATATGCCTGATTACTTTTTGGTTACGCCTGACAATGATGTTTCCTATTATCTTGATCCGGCTACGGGGCAGGCAAGGCAATTATTCCAGGATGCATCAAGGGACTATGTAAATTCATTTGGCTATGACCCCTATAACAGGTTTCTCTACTATATTTCGGAGAATAATAGTATTGATGTAAATAATAGAACGGTAAAAAGGTATGATTATAACACAGAAACATCAAATTCTAGTTTTATCTCTAACGTAACTACTTCATTGGGCATCCCCACTTTCAATTATGGAATAGAATCTGCAGGTTGCTCTTTTTATGACGGGGCTTTATATTTAGGAGTTGAAGGAGGTAAATATGATCCTGATAATACTTCCAACGACCGTACCAGGGAAACAATTGTTTGGAGGATTGATTTTGATGGCAGTAATAATCCCACGGTAGCATACCAGGTTGTAGCATTTGACCATTATCTTAATGCGTCTAACACCGCTATACATGATTGGGGTGATTTCATAATTAAAGATGGCGTTCTTTATAATTTCAATACATCCCGTAATAGTTGCGGTACCGGTTGTAATGATTATACAGAAAGTAAATTCGAGCATTTTAATTTGGTTACAGGTCAGATGACTGTATATAATAATCCTAATACCACTTCTCCAGGTAATAGGTCAACCTGGAATGGCCAGGCAGGTATGACATGGGCTGGGAATCTATATTATTTCAGGCCTGCAAGTTCTGGTTCCACATCGCAAATAGGTGTATATGACGAAGCTGGTACTGTTGGTGCTTCAACAACAATAACTGTTGTAAGTGGTGCAGCGTGGCCCGGCGGCTCTGGTGATGCATCTGATCCATTCCGCCCTAAATGTGATTTTGGTGACGCACCTGCATCGTATGATCCGTATGTTGATCCGGCAACGCAAAGCCCTGCGGTACATGAACGGTCAGAAAATATTAGATTAGGTGCAACATGGGATTATGAATATTTAAAAAGAGGTGTTACCGGAAATAATGATGTGGATGATGGAATAGGCACTATTGCTTTCTTACCTCCGGGTTGGTCGGCAGGCTATGTAGTTCAGGCCTCTGCGTATAATAATAGTGGTAGCCCTGCTACATTAATTGCCTGGCTAGATTATAATGGTAATGGAGTATTT
Source organism: uncultured Chitinophaga sp. (assembly GCA_964641575.1). GTDB lineage: Bacteria > Bacteroidota > Bacteroidia > Chitinophagales > Chitinophagaceae > JJ008. The sequence goes on from CAZXMP010000013.1 coordinate 25,181, forward strand.
GATGCCAGTGAAGCGATTACACCTATAACAGTTCCTTCATCAGCTTCTGCACAAAACTTTTGGTTGTATTGGCCTTACACAATGAATTCGTTTGTAAACGGTCAGGAGACATGGTTGCGGGTTAGACTGACAGCACAATCTGCAGGTATGACAACAGCTCATGCTACAGGATATTTTACGAATGGTGAAGTGGAAGATTACAGAGTACCTGTAGATAATTTCCCTTTATCAACACGTTTAATTGATTTTGATGCGATACTTAAGAATAAAAAAGTAGATTTAAAGTGGAGTGCAGCAGAAGAAACTGGAATTTATGGGTATGAAGTGGAAAGAAGTATTGATAATATTAACTGGATTAAGGTTAGTAGTGTAACTACAAGTGGTAGCAATGGAATAAAAAATTACAAGGCAGAAGATGCGAATCCAGCAAAAGGGATTTCTTATTACCGCTTAAGAATTATTGAAAGTACAGGCATGAACCGTTTTAGTGAAATAAAAACTATTTTATACAAAGAGTTTGCTGTTTCAATAGCTATAACCCCTAACCCGGCCATTGATCGTATTAAACTAAATATTACGACGTCTGCTCCAACTGAAGCTGTAATTCAAATTACCGATATGCAGGGCAGACTAGTATTATCAACAATAAAAAATATTACACTTGGTGCTACCGAAACGGAGCTGTTGCTGCCAGCCGGTATTAATAGTGGTATGTATATGGTTCGTATAAAAGCTGGCGACGAAGTGATTCACAAAAAATTAATTGTAAATAAATAAAAATTATCTTTATCGGGCAGTGATTGAGTTAAGGTCTCTGCTTTAAAAGAATATCCAACATCCAATCCAATTTGTTATGAAAAAATCAACCATCTCCTTCTATGGAGTCATTGCAGTTATTGCTGCCGGCCTTTTATTATTTGCTGGCCTAAACCACTTTACAAAGCAAAAATCCGATACAGAAAACCATCTTGAAGAAGAAGAGGACGGAGGAAATGAAAAGCAAAGTGGTGCTGCTAGGCAGCTTAATGGATGGTATCAGGCCAAAGCTTATCCCAATCCCGAAAATTTAAGCAGCAAATATCAGGACGCATGGCAAGACTATCTGGAGATAAAGAAAAATACGCAGCAGCAACTACTACAATCTTATACGCAAGAAGGAGTTTTAAGTAATTGGACTGGGCTTGGCCATTGTCTTGATGGATCAACAAGAATTGGAGGAAGAGTTGTTTGCATGGCAATTGACCCAAACAATACCAATAATTTATGGGTAGGTTCAGCCAGTGGCGGTATATGGAAATCAATTAATGCCGGCACAAGCTGGGTGTCTGTACCAACAAATCTTCCGGTACTTGGGGTTTCTTCAATACTAGTTGATCCTTCTAATTCAAACATTATATATGCGGGAACCGGTGAAGTATATCATACTGAAGTAGGTGTAATGGGATTTAATGTTTGGAAAACAAGAGGTACATATGGCATAGGTGTTATAAAGAGTACGGATGGTGGTGTTACGTGGACACAGGTAATGCCCAAAAGTTCATCTGATTTATTTGCTATACAATCAATGGCTTTTTTACCGGGAAACAGTGCAACTATTTTTGCCTGTGCAACAGATGGTGTTTATCGTTCTACTAATAGTGGGAGTACGTGGAGTAAAATTTATACAGGAGTTAATGTAAGAGATATAGCTATTCATCCTACTACTACTGATATTATGGTAATTAGTGTAGGAAATATGACTAATACAACTAAAGGTGTATTCAGAACAACTAATGGAAGTAATGCCAGTCCGACTTGGACAGCTTCTACAGGGTTACCTGCATACCAAGGTCATATAAAAATAGATAATGTTGGTGCTGGTGAAATGATAGCCAGCATAGGAATAAGTTCAAGTACAGCAAGTGCAAACCGGGAAATATATAGGTCTACAAATTTTGGCTCAAGTTGGGCTGTAGTCGGAGGAACTACAGCAGGGTCAACTACAAACCATTGCTCTTACCAATTTTGGTTTGCTCATACTGCAGCCATTAATCCTTTTGATACCGATTCATTAATGTTTGGAGGGGTTAATTTATACAGATACAGAAGGTCTACTACTGTTAGAGAAGTGGAGTCTGGACCCCATGCAGATCATCACGATATTAAATTTGACCCAGTACGAAGAGGTACAGTATATGTGTGTAATGATGGGGGTGTTTACAAAAGCACAAATGGAGGAAATACTTTTACTGCTATTAATAATGGATTAAATGCTACTCAATTTTATGCCTCGTTGGGTGTATCAAAGTCGAATGCGAATCTTATGGTTGGCGGATTGCAGGATAATGGACAAGTAGTTTACAACGGTACTAACTGGGTGGCACCGGGTGGGGCTGGCGGAGATGGTACAGCTTGTGCAATACATCCTACAAACAACAATATTTTATTAGCATGCAGGGACGCCAGAGCCATCAAACGTTCAACAGATGCCGGTGCAAATTTTAGTGAGTTGTCAGGGAGTTATTGGGGTTTTGTTGGCGATTCAAGAACAGCCTTTGTGGCTCCGATTGCGTTTGCTCCTTCTGATGGAAGTATTGTTTATCAGGCATCAGATAATATTCACAGAAGCACTAATTCAGGAGCTAGTTTTAGTAATAATACTTTGGGAGGGGGGGCTCCAGCAACAACACCTAATGCATTTATAGAACAGCAACATAAAACGGCTATTGCATTGGCTATTTCTCATACCAATGCTAATAAGTTATATGTTTCTACTTCTCCATTTGCCCAATTTGATAATGATGCTAATGGCATCTATGTAAATGGACAACCCAATATTTTAAGAACTACAACTGGTGGCACACCATTTACCTCTGTTAAAGGAACATTACCGGACCGCTTTATTATGGATATGGCTATCAGTGAAAACAGTGATGATAGTGTATATGTGGTGCTTGGTGGTTTTGGAACTTCTCATGTTTACTTAACACCCGATGGTGGTACTACCTGGCTTAGTCGTGGTTCAGGTTTGCCGGATGTTCCTTTCAATGCTATATTAATTGATCCTACAAATCCTAATATTATTTATGCAGGTTGTGATTTTGGCGTATATGTAAGTAATAACAGGGGCATTAACTGGTATGATTACAATACCGGCTTTTATGATGCAACATTAATAATGGACTTGCAAGTAGATGCAAACGATAAATTAATTGCTGCTACACATGGCAAAGGAGTTTTCAGATCAGACTTGTTTACACCACCGCTTACATTACCTGTAACTTTTACAGGTTTTACCGGGCAAAATATAAATGATGCCAACCAATTAAGATGGGATGTAGTAGAGGAGTACAATCTTTCTCATTATGAAATAGAAAGAAGTATTGATGGATTTAATTTTCAAAAAGTAGGAAATGCAAATGCCAGAAATAGTACAGCACCTTCTACTTATTATCATACCGATAATATCCGCAACATAGTGGCCTCTTCTTTTTACTATCGTCTTAAAGCAATTAATGAGGATGGAACTTATTTTTATTCCGACATCATTCAGGTTAGACTAACCAATAAGAGCGGCTTTAAAATACTTGGTAATCCGTTTACAGAACAGGTTTCATTCCGGTACAATGCGGCTGAAGCGGGAACAATGAAATTACGGATACTGGATCAGCAAAGCCGGGTTCTACGTAATGAGCAGCAGCAGGTTGCTACTGGCACTGCGTATTATACAATCAATAATCTTTCCTCTTTGCCTGCCGGCCTGTACATATTGGAGATGTGGATTAATAAAGAACGATACACCGAAAAAATACTGAAACGATAAGTAATAAAACAGACTTCTTTCGTAAAGCTTCTCATTTAAGAGAAGCTTTTTTATTTTATAGTCCATAGTGGTAATGTTACCGATAGAATTGTACAAATACTATTACAATCTCCCTGCACATTTTCCCATAATAGTATTGCAAATGATACATTTTTTTCGAGTAGTATGTAATGTGGTTAAACCTCTTTAAAAACCCTAAATCTACTCTATGTAAGTGTTTACCTTAATTGTACCTTTCTATTACCAAATCCGTGGGCCTATGAAAACAGTGCTACTTAAAATCTGCTTACCGGTTTTCCAAACAATAGCAACAACAATATTTTTTGTTGCTGTTATTCCTTTTTCTTCTTACACACAATGTTTGCCGGGCAGCAATACTGCCAACTTAAATTGGGATAACATGGATTACCTCGTTACAACCGGAAATTATTCCGGTTATGTAACAACAGCTATGAGCAGAACACAGGCATTTGCGTTAGGTGTTAACAGGGTGCAAATTGTTTATCCTGCTACCATCACTACAACGGGAGAGAATACAACACATACAGGCGAAGCAGGATCATCAAGTACTGGTGCCGATGTACAATATGGCGGTAATGGAAATATCACTTTTACTTTTGATGATGAAGTAAATAATTTGCAATTCTCTTTATACGATATTGATATCAGTCAACGGGTAAATGTAACGGCTGTAAATACAGCAGCAGTTGCATTAAACATTGTAATGACAAAACCTGCTGGTGGCACGGTAGCGATTACCGGATCAGGTTCTACCAATGCACAAGGCCAGGCACCGGCTACGGCACATGCCAACAATTCAAATCTTGGAGTGGTTAACTTAACTATTGCAGGTCCAGTAAAAACAGTAACCATTGCAATGAGCGGAACGGCTGGAGATTTTTGGTTATCAGATCTATCCGCTTGTGTGTTTGGCACTTTCCCCAACAATTATTTTATCGCTTCGCAACCATTTACCGGACAGCCTACTTATATTATTGGTACATCGGATACCAATACCGTTTCATTAATAAATACAACAACAGGGCAGGCGAAAATGATCTTCCAGGATGCTACTTCCCCCAGGTATATCAATGGAATCGGGTTTGATCATCTTCAATACAATTTATATTACGTAATCGATTTTACTTCGAACCCCGCTATTAATAAAACGATCAAGCGATATAATTTTGATACAGAAACAATGAGTATAGTAGTGCCTGATGTAAATACGTTGGGTATTCCAACTTTTAACCGTGGTGTTGAATCAGCTGGCTGTGCCTTTTATGATAATGATTTATACTTTGGCGTAGAAGGTAACCTTACACCAGCTAATAACGGCGGAAGAGAGACAATAATCTGGCGCATTGAATTTGACGTTCCCGGCGGTAATGCAATTAAAGCTTGCCAGGTTTATGCAACACCGGCAGATAACGGCTCCGGTACTTCGCTGCACGACTGGAATGACTTTACCATTGCAGATGGACTATTGGTTGATTTTGCAGGATCACCGAATGCTGCTGCAAGAAGATATACTCATTATAACTTGCAAACACAGCAGATTGTAAATAATTATTATACTGGTGGGGCTACTCCACGTCAGGCAGGTATCACTTGGAATAACACAAGGTATTGGGTGTATAATACTATCGCAGTATATAATATGAATGGAACAATCGGGCCACAAACAACTATTACTGGTGCTACTGCGCTGGACTGGACAGGCTTTTGTGGTGATGCAACAGGATTTAGACCCAAAAGTGATTTTGGTGATGCGCCTGCCAGTTACGATCCCAATCCCTTAAGTCCTGCTTTACATGAAAAAGACACCGCTTTATTTTTGGGACCTGCTTCTTTTAATGCAAACTGGGATCAGGAGTTTACCAAGCAAACATCTGCGGATGCAACAGGTGATGGTGGTGATGATAATGATGGATTATCATTTGTCAGCATATTGGATCCTTCTTCCGGATCTTATTATGTACAGGCGCAAGTATATAACAATACCGGGGCTAACGCAAGGTTGATAGGGTGGCTTGATTATAACGGCAATGGAGTGTTTGATGCCAGTGAAGCACTAACGCCTATCACTGTACCTACATCTAATTCAATCCAGGTAGTAAATATGTTTTGGCCAAGTGTTACCACTTCTTTGGTAAGCGGCACATATACTTTTCTGCGAATCAGGTTAGCAAGAGCTTCCAGTGGAATGACAACTGCTAATGCTACCGGCTATTTCAGCAATGGCGAAGTAGAAGATTACCGGGTGGCAGTAGATGATTTTCCATTATCAGTAAAATTATTATCCTTTGAAGCCAATGCTATTAATAATTCAATTGTGAAGTTGAATTGGTCAACAACCAGTGAAGAAAACCTATCCGGATTTGGAATTGAGCGGAGTAAAGATGGAGCTAACTGGACAAGACTGGGGTTTGTAAATGCAATAGGTGCAAGTGGCGGCACAACTGATTATATGTTCAACGATGAGCAGCCTTTAAAAGGAAACTCATTTTACCGGTTGAAACTAACTGATATTAATCCTGTTTCGAAATATAGTGAGATAAGAAATGTTTCTATTAAGGAATTGCCAGATAATATCTATGTGATGCCAAACCCCGCAGTAAGCACTACAAACTTGTATGTAAAGAGTAGCGAAAATAAAGAAGTTACTATTGTTATTCGGGATATGCTTGGAAGAGAATTAGGAAGAGAGAGAAAACAGTTGGTAGCAGGGCAGAATATTATTCCGATAAATAATCTCGAAAAACTGCCAGAAGGAAGCTATTTGGTTCAATTACTGATGGGCGAAGAAGTACATAGTACTAAACTGATAAAAGGAAAATAAACTCGAATAATGCCAATAGTGCAGCCATTACCTTCAATAAAGGTGGTGGCTGTTTGATTAAACAGGATGTCCATTCTTTTCACAAAGGTTTCAGCGTATCAAGTACATTTGCGGTAATGTACACATTGAAGAAATCACTGGGTCAGCATTTTCTGAAAGATGAAAATATTTGTCGTAAAATAATAGCGGCAGTACAGGCGCATCCTTTTCAGCAATTGCTGGAAGTAGGTCCGGGAGGAGGTGCTATAACAAAATATCTGCTGCAGATTGAGAATATTGATTTCAAAGCAGTGGAATTGGATAGCGAAAAAGTTGAGTATTTAATAGCAACCTACCCGCAATTAAAAGAAAAAATAATTCACCAGAGTTTTTTAGATATTGAAAAGCCATTTGAGGGAAAGTTTACAGTTGTTGGAAATTTTCCTTACAATATTTCTTCACAAATTTTGTTCAGGATGCTCGATTGGCGACAGGATGTAGAATGTATGATCGGCATGTTTCAAAAGGAAGTGGCACAGCGGGCAGCTGCCAAAGAAGGAAATAAAACCTACGGTGTTTTAAGTGTATTGATACAAGCTTTTTTTACAGTAGAATATTTGTTTGATGTAGGGAAGGGAAGTTTTCAACCACCACCCAAAGTAGAAAGTGGTGTAATAAGATTGCTGCCCAATGCCAATACCCCAGCCATGAAAAGTGAGAAAGAATTTTTCATATTAGTAAAAATAGCATTTAACCAGCGAAGAAAGCAATTAAGAAATGCTGTTAAAAGTTTATTTGATGCAGCGGAATTAGAAGATGAGTTGTTTAATAAAAGAGCCGAGCAATTAAGTGTGCAGCAGTTTGCAGCTCTTACTTTTAGAATGAAATAAGTACAATCAAGCAATGAAGAAAGTTATCATTACCGGTAATTCCCATCCATATTTATTTGAACGCTTACAGCAACAAGGCTATGAAGTATTGTATAAGCCTGAGATTACTTACGATGAGTTGATGAATAGCTTAGAAAATGTAGAGGGGTTGGTGGTAACAACAAGAATAAAAGTGGATAAGCCATTATTGGATAAAGCGGTTGATCTTAAATGGATTGGCCGCCTGGGAAGTGGTATGGAGTTGATTGATTTACTGTATGCAGAAAGAAAAGGAATAAAATGTGTAAGCAGCCCTGAAGGAAACAGAAATGCAGTAGCCGAACATACATTGGGTTTATTGTTAAACCTGATGAATAAAATTGCTACATCGCATGAAGAGATAAAACAAGGCCTATGGCGAAGAGATGAAAACAGGGGAACAGAGCTTTTTGGAAAAACAGTAGGAATAATTGGCTATGGAAACACTGGTAGTAGTTTTGCAAAATTGCTGGCACCATTTAGTGTAACTGTATTGGCCTATGATAAATATAAATCTGATTTCAGTCATGATTATATAAGAGAAGCCAATCTGGAGCAAATAGCAAAATATGCAGATGTTATTAGTTTTCATGTGCCACTTACTGACGAAACATTTTATATGGCCGATGAATCTTTTTTTAAATCATTGCATCGAATTCCATACTTACTCAATTCATCGAGAGGAAAAATTGTAAGCCTTGAACAATTAATAGCAGGCCTGCGGCAAAAGCAAATTGCAGGCGCAGGGCTTGATGTATTGGAGAATGAAAAACTGGATACGTATAGCCCTGCCGAAAAAGAAAGATTGGACTGGCTGCTTGCCCAACCCAATGTAATTATCACACCTCATATTGCAGGGTACAGTCATGAAGCTTTTTATAAAATGGCAGAAGTGCTCTTACAAAAAATTAAGGGTTGATTGGTTGGGAGTAATTTTTTGTTAAAAACAATATGCCACATTCTTGTGGCATTATTATTTCGGCAAAAAGCAAAACAACTTTATGAGAAAATATTTACTCCTGTCATCATTGGCACTCAGCTTATTTTTTTCATCCTGTTCAAAATCTCTCGAAGATCGGCTTATTGGTAGCTGGCAATTAGAAAGCTCCTGGCGAAAGCAATTTTTAGGAAGAGATTATTTTCAAACCGGTTACGAAAGTGGAATTTTTACATTTATGGAAAACGGTAATGCCTCGTATGTAAGTAGTACCGATACATTAACGGGCTTTTGGAGATCCGACCGTTATAACAACCGCTATTTCGATAATAATACAGGACAATGGGAATACCGTTCTATGAAATACCTGCGAATAGACCTCGTAAACTTTCAGCAGAATACCCGAATCGAATGGGAATTTGATGACTTTAGTTTTCGAAATACCTGGCAGGGTATAAGGGCTGAACAATACTCACTTAGTAATGACCGTGTATATGAATTCAGGAGGCGCTAAACTCATTAAAATATTCCTTACAAATTGCTTTGTTTTCAATAAGTTTTCTATCTTTACAACACAATAATGCAACGCTTCAGCAAACACTGGGGCGTTGTTATTTTTTATTTATACAAAGGAGGTGATTATGAGTGACATTCAATATGTAACAAAGGATACGCTGGAGCAAATGAAGGCCGAGCTACAAAAATTAAAAGGGGTAGATCGTCCCGCTGCCAGCCGGGCTATTGCAGAAGCAAGAGAAAAAGGCGATTTGAAAGAGAATGCAGAATACGATGCTGCGAAAGAAGCACAAGGATTATTGGAAGCAAAAATTGCAGCTTTCGAAGGTTCGATGGCTAATATCCGGGTGATAGATGAAGCTAGCATTGATACCAGCAAAGTTTCTATTCTTACAAAAGTTACATTAACAAATCTGGCTACTAAAAAGCAGGTAACCTATAAAATTGTAGGGGAGCAGGAAGCAGATTTAAAAGCAGGGAAAATTTCTGTTACTTCTCCAATTGGAAAAGGAATTTTAGGGAAAGCCGTTGGCGAAACCGCAGAAGTGCAGGCGCCAGCAGGTATATTAAAATTTAAGATCGAGGATATTACCGCATAAGAAATAGTAACACTGTTCTGTTCAAATGAAAGCCTTCATAATTTATGAAGGCTTTTTTATTGGAAACACTTTAGCTTTATATCATTAAAGTATATTTTGTTTCAACGTTTTAAATATTATTTGCTTTCCATCAAATCTAAACTATTCGGCGGTATGACAATCTTTTCAAAAATTATTGCAAGAGAAATCCCTTCTTATAGAATTGCAGAGAATGATAAGTTCTTCGCTTTTCTCGACATTTTTCCATTAAGAGAAGGACATGTATTAGTTGTTCCTAAAAATGAAACCGATAAATTATTTGATTTGCCCGATGATTATTTAAGCGAAATATTATTGTTTGCAAAACCAATAGCCCATGCTATTGAAAAGGCATTTAACTGTAATCGTTGCGGCATCAGTGTTGTAGGATTAGAAGTACCACATGCACATATTCATCTGATTCCAATTAATTCTGCTAATGATTTAAACTTTACGCAGGCTAAACCAAAAGCCTCGGATGAAAGTTTGAAGAAAGTACAGGAGAAGATATTGGCGAATCTTAGTTAAGAAGTTATTTAGCCAAATCGGGGCGGCATGTTAAACATATCGCTGGGTTGGCTCAAATACAAATTTCAATTCTAATGATCCTAATTGATGTGTAGAACATTTCATAAAACATTAGTTTCTACAATATAAAGCCGTAACTGATATAACCACCTGGCAAAAACTCGTTTTTATTTAAACCTGGAGAAATTCCTATCCTGAATAAACTTCTATTTCCATATTTTCTATACCCAACATTCATGCTTGCATACAGCACTTTTATTGGATAATCGGGATATATAAAAATATTAGCAAAACCCCTTTGATCATCACTAATTTCATTTACAACAAAATAGCTTAAGTCAATACCAAGTTCAAAATATTTTTTCTTTTGTCCTAATAAATAATACCCTCCAAATCCAGTTGAAAACGCAGAAAGGTATTTTGCAAAGTTTGACCCAATATTAATTCGATAGCCAAATTTTTTGCCGGATAATTTACGATCAAAGCTAACATTGTAAATAAGACCTGTTTTCCCAAGTTCAAACGATAAAGCACTATATTTTGAAGAGTCTGGTGTTTGTGCGTTACAAAATGATACACAAAAAAACCAAAGGCAACTGAGGATTATTTGTTTTTTCATAGAAGTGCTTTATGATACCTATAATATAATGGATTTTTTTATTAAGAAGATCTGCTACAAAATGTCGAGTAGAAATACCGAACGATGAAGAGTGCGACGCAACAGACGATGATAGTAGTACTTAGCTGGGCTAATAATTTTTTATTTAACTCTCCCCGGATTCTTCTTTATAAAATCATCCCAACCTGATAATCCTTTACCGGATTTTGCTACAATAGAATTGCTTTGAAAGTGGTGACACATAGCTACCGCCAATGCATCGGTAGCATCGTATTGTTTGGGACTTTCTTTGAAGGATAATAAAGTTTTCAGCATTTTCATTACCTGTTCTTTATCCGCATTGCCATTTCCGGTAATGGATTGCTTTACTTTTTTAGGTGAGTACTCGGTTACTTCCAGGCCATGTCGCATAGCAGCGGCAATGGCAACTCCTTGGGCTCTTCCCAACTTCAGCATGCTTTGTACATTCTTACCAAAGAAGGGAGCTTCAATTGCAAAATCGGTAGGTTGGTATTTGGTAATTAAACCGCTAACGGTATTAAATATTAGTTGCAATTTTTTGTAAGTATCTTTTACATTGCCGGGTTTTAATACACCCAATTCTATTAAAGTAGCCTGGTGCCCGGTTACTGAAATTATTCCATAGCCCATTACAATTGTACCGGGGTCGATACCAAGGATTATTTTAGCAGGCTTTTGCAAATGGGAATGTATTTTTACAAATGCTGTCTTACGACAAGCAGGTTAGTAAATGAGAATTAGCAAAAATATCAAAATCTTCATCAATTACTTCCTCGGACCTTTATTGTTTGTGTGGCTGTCATATTCTATTTACACCCAAATAAAGAGACAACCCAATTTGGAGGAAGCATGGCTAACGATCCGTGAGTCTGTAAATAGTCCGCTTGCATGGAACCTTGTAGCGGTTATTTTGTTAATGATCGTTAACTGGTCCTTTGAAGCGATCAAATGGAAAATATCGGTGAAGGACATTCAGCAGGTAAGTTTTTTAAAAGCATTACGGGCTGTATTGTCGGGTGTTTCATTTTCCGTAAGTACCCCGAATAGAGTAGGAGAGTATTTAGGAAGAGTGTTGTACATGGATGATGGAAACCGGTTAAAAACAATTTCGATCACTATTGTAGGAAGTATCAGTCAGCTTATCATCACTTTACTGATGGGAGCTATTGGGTTGATCGTATTAAAACCAGCCATTGAAGCCGGTCATATTATTTCGCCCATGTGGATGAAAGTGATATTGTATGGCGTAGTTGTCGTGCTGTTCGGCTTAACGCTATTTTATTTTAAACTATCGTGGCTGATAAAATTGGTGGACCGATTACCGGGGAGTAAAAAATTTGTGTATTTGGTTAAGGCGTTAGAAGGATTTGATGCAACATTGTTAGTAAAGCTTTTGTCTTTATCCTTATTACGTTTTTTTGTATTTATAGTTCAGTATTATTTATTGTTTCAGTTGTTTAGTGTGGAATTGTCGTGGACGCAATGTTTTTGGACGGTCAGCGTTTCATTTTTGGTAATGGCAGTAATACCAACCATTGCGATTGCAGAATTGGCACAGCGGGGAAAAATAGTAACAACATTGGCGGGATTGTATAGTGCTAACGAACTGGGAATTACATTTGCCACAGCAGGTATCTGGTTCATCAATTTAATTTTGCCTGCCATTATTGGAAGTTTGTTGATCTTAAGTATTCGAAAAATATATGCCAACAAGAATGAAGAAACTTAACTGGATAGCACCACTGGTATTTTTATTGTTTGGTTTTTCTCCAACACATAATGAACCAGCCGATACTTTTTGCGGCATTAAGAATGTTGCGTTTAAAGTAGATGAAGAAGTTTCGTTTACGGTGTACTATGCAGTAGCCGGAATTTATGTAAATGCAGGTACTGCCACTTTCACCAGCAAATTGGAAACCATTAATAACCGCCCGGTGTATCATATTATCGGTGATGGAAAAACCAACTCTTCTTACGACTGGGTCTATAAAGTACGGGATAGGTATGAATCTTACATTGATACAGCTACTATGCAGCCCTTAAAATTTGTTCGCAATGTAAATGAAGGCGGGTATAAAAAATACCAGAACATCACCTTTAACAAAACAGCTAACACAGCCGTCGCAACAGATGGGGTGTTTAAAGTACCGGCCTGTGTACAGGATGTAGTAAGTGCTATGTACTATGCCCGCAATATTGATTTTTCTAAACTGCGTCCGGAAGATAAAATTCCTTTTTCTATGTTTTTGGATAATGAAGTTTTTAACTTGTACATCCGCTATTTGGGAAAGGAAGAAATAAAAACCAAGTACGGAAAGTTCCGGGCTATTAAAATAAAGCCACTATTAATTAAAGGAACCATTTTTGAAGGCGGAGAAAATATGACAGTATGGATAACCGATGATGCCAATCATATACCCGTTAGAGTGGAGAGTCCTATTGTAGTTGGAAAGGTAAAAATCGATATGATGAGCCATGCAAATTTGCGGCACCCGTTGACCTCGTTGATAAAGAGAAAGTAAAAACCAGCTTAAATTTCTTCCAACTTAAAATAATCTTTTGGCCGTATTCCTTTCTCCGTTTGTTGCAGGTTGCAACATTCATGCACCGGATCATGTTCAAAGAAAAGAATATAATCGCCTTCTACCGCTTCTTTTAAAAATGATTTCTTTTCGTTCAGCGTTGTCAGTGGAAACATATCATACGCCATTACATACGGTATAGGTATATGCCCTGCGGATGGTAGAAGATCTGCCATGAAGACAACTGTTTTCTCGCCATATTTTATTTGTGGCAGCATCATACTTTCTGTATGGCCGCTTACAAAACGTATATCAATGTTATCTGTAAATGATGTGCTTCCTAATTTTCCATCCATACTGCCAGCCACATCAATAAATTTTAACTGACCGCTTTCCTCAATCGGTAAAATATTTTCTTTCAGGAAAGAAGCTTTTTCTCTTTCGTTTGGATAAACAGCCCAATCCCAATGTTCTTTATTACTCCAGTACGTAGCATTCTTAAAAGCAGGAACTAGTTTCTCTCCTTCACGAATGATGCTGCCACCACAATGATCAAAATGTAAGTGTGTAAGAAATACATCGGTAATGTCATCTTTTTTAAATCCGTAGTTGGCTAATGATTTATCCAATGTATCATCCCCATGTAAATAATAATGGCTGAAAAATTTTGCATCCTGTTTGTCCCCATTGCCATTATCAATAAGAATTAGCCTGTTGTCATCTTTGATCAACAGGCAGCGCAATGCCCAGGAGCATAAATTATTTTCATCTGCCGGATTTATTTTATTCCACATGCTTTTTGGAACCACACCAAACATGGCGCCGCCATCTAGTTTAAAATAACCTGTGTTTATGGAATAGAGTTTCATACGCCTTTCTTTTTTGCTGCGTTTGCATACATTAAAAACAAAAATCCAATCGCAAAGAATACGGCCAATGCTACTACCGAACTTCTTTGAGATCCTGTTATTTGAGTAATGTATCCAAAACTAAATAAACCCACTACAGCCGCTAATTTTTCTGTTACATCATAAAAGCTAAAGAAGGAAGCGGTGTCTTTTGTCTCCGGCATTAGCTTGGAATAAGTTGAACGACTTAGTGATTGTATGCCACCCATTATAAAACCAACCGCAGCACCTAATGCATAAAATTCATAAATGCCGCCTTTAGGAAGATAATAAGCTACAAAGCACAAAGCAATCCAAAGCAATACTAATGTCATCAATGTTTTAATATTACCAATCTTAGAGGATAGCCATGAAATAGTATAAGCTCCGGGAATAGCTATCAATTGAATAATAAGTATAGCGATGATCAAATTATCAGTGGGAATTTCTAATTCACCCTTACCATACAAAGCAGCTACCAGCATCACCGTTTGCACTCCCATATTATAAAAGAAAAACGAAAGTAGAAACCGTTTCAGCACCGGTATTTGCTTTAGTTGATTCCAAACTTTTTGCAACTCTTTATACCCCAGGGAAAGAATACCTTTTTGCTGATCACCACTTCCCGCAGCCACTGGTTTAGGCATTCGCCTCAAAGCAAATTGACCAAAGCCCCACCACCAAATGCCCACTAATAAAAAGCAAAGGCGAAATTGAACCGTACTATTTTCATCTCCACCAATTAGCTCAGGTTTAAAAACAAAAACAAAACATATTAATTGTAACAACACACTACCAACATATCCAAACGCAAATCCTCTTGCACTTACCCGGTCTCTGTCTTCTGGTGCTGCTATTTCAGGCAGAAATGAATTATAAAAAACCTGGCTGCCCCAAAAACCAACACAGGCAATAATGATTGCTGCTATACCTAAGCCCAGTGTATCTTTTTCAAAAAAGAACATGGAACCACAGGCAAGACTGCCCATCGTTAAAAAGAAGTTCAAAAATTTTTTCTTATTGCCTTTATAATCAGCAATAGAAGAAAGTAATGGCGACATCAGAGCTACTATCAACATAGCAAAAGCCAGCGCATAATTATACAGCGAAGTATTTTCAAATTGCTGTCCGAGGAAGGTAATAGTAGAACTGCCTTTATTATCAACCGCAATCGCTTCAAAATAGGCTGGAAAAATAGTAGAAGTAATTACCAGGTTATACGCCGAGTTGCCCCAATCATACATCGCCCAGCCATTAATTACTTTTTTGGAAGCAGTTTGCATAAATAATGGATTGATGGTTGCTAAAGTGAATAATCAGAATTATAACATTTCTCAATTGCCCTAACTTATTCTATGTACACATAAAAATAAGGCTAAAGCCATTAAGAAAACAAAAACCCGGTTTGATTTGTCAAACCGGGTTGATTTTATAATATTGAAATAATAGTGCAGCTATTAATTCAATAATCTTTATTAAGGATTGTAAGTATAAGTTCTATAAGGCTTGAACATTACATCGGCAAACTGAAAAGCTACCGGGGCATTGTTGAATACCTGCTCCGACATTTTTGTCATTATTTCATTGACAGCCGATTCAGGGGTGTCTTTTGTTTTTTCCGGCAGCGAAGCCATTTTTACGGTATTGACTCCATCTGCTTCCTTACTCAATTGAAAACTTATAACAGCTTGCGGTGCCATTTCTTCTTCCAGGAATTTAGCCAATGCCTCAGACTCCTCCATGCTTACACCTTCCAACGAATAAACTTCCACATTGCCCGATGTTACTTTTTCTCCAAAATTTTCAGTATCGGCTTTTCCGCTAAGCTTTGTGTAAAGAATAGTTCGAAGCGGTTTGAACTTATCATCGGTAAGCACCATATTTACCGGTTTACCATTAAAAGCACTGTCCGAAATTTTATTGCCGATAATTAAGAAGCTGCGGTCTGGTACATCATTCGCTTTTTCTTCATTAACTACCATTTTGCAAGTAATAGTATCGCCAGTTCCTGAAAGTTGAAAACTTTTTCTTACTGCATTTTTATCACCTTCCGGGTTATCCAGCCGGTTTAACATATCAGCGGTTTGCTGTGCCTGGCTTTCTGTAACACCATCTTTATAAAAAACTTCTATATGGTTGCTTTTTACTTTTTTGCCATAGTTGCTGCAGCCGGTTAATAACGAAAATGCTAATACTGCAATTAGGATGATTTTCATGTCTTAGTTTTAAAAATGATAAGGTTAATGTTAATTATTTTCTACATAATTAAGCAAATATGCCGAACTACAATAACACCAGCGGGTGATTTTTTATTTATTTACTGAGATAGCCGGTGGCTATGAGCACCAGCAGTATAATGCCGGCAATAATCCGGTAATAGCCAAACAAACGAAAGCCATGCTTTTGTAAGAAGCCAATAAAAAATTTGATGGCCAGCATCGCTACTATAAAAGCTACTACATTTCCAATAGCAAAGAGTTTAATATCGCCTGTCGAAATAGTGCTGTAGCCCTTCAACAATTTATAGCCCGTAGCTGCAGCCATGGTTGGTACTGCAAGGAAGAAGGAAAATTCAGCTGCCAGCTTTCTCGTTAGTTTTTGTTGCATACCGCCAATAATGCTTGCCGCACTGCGGCTTACTCCGGGTATCATGGCTACACATTGCCAAAGGCCAATTATAAAGGCATTGGAATATTTAATATCATCGTCATTTTTTACAGTCGGGTTTTTATAAAACGAATCAATAAATAATAATACAATACCCCCTGCTATTAATGTTATGGCAACCGTCAAAGTACTTTCCAGCAATTGGTCAATCTGGTCCGATAAAAGAAAGCCTAACAGCAAAGCCGGTATTACGGCAATCAATAGTTTACCATAAAAATGCCAGTTGCGGTTTTTGATCGGCGTTATAAATTTTTTCCAATACAGTACTACCACAGCTAATATGGCTCCCAATTGGATGCCTACGGTAAACAACTTGGTGAAGTCATTATCCGGAACACCCATCAACTTTTCTGCAATAATCATATGCCCGGTGGATGACACCGGTAAAAATTCCGTTAGCCCCTCTACAATAGCAATAATAACTGCTTCAGCAACTGTCATTTTTTATTTATTAGTGCTGCAACATAAAATAAAAAGGCTATGAAATTTTCATCGCCTTCAATTTTATTCTACAACAGTTATTGAAATTAGTCTTTTGATGATTTCCTGAAAATAGCAAATATCTCAATTACCAAACCAGCCAGTATCAGTAACGGTGCAATCGTAATACGGGTAGCACTGTACACCGCACCCTTGTCAAACACATTCGGATCTTTATTGCTTACGCCACCCGCCATTAAAAACATACCGATAGCTATCAGCACTAAACCAATCAGCATCCATTTGTAATTCTCTTTGTTGAAAATTGATGGGGTCACTTTTACTTCACTCATTTTTTATGTTTTTGGAGTTGCAATATAGGAAATTATCGGGTGTCGGCTGTCAGGTGTGGGGTGTTAGGAATCACACGACAACCGGCACCCCACACCGGACAGCTTTAATACAAATCATCCAGCTTCATTTTCAAATATTTCAATACACTTCGATAGGTACTAAAAACGGTGATAACGATACCCAGCACAATCAATCCTACAAACAACAGCGTCAAGCTCTTCGTATCATGTACCGCTTTTAAGGCGGGTTCATAGCTTTCTGCCCATAGCACAAATAAGTAGATAGCTGCCGCTGCAATAGCACCGCTGATGGCACCATTAATGATCGCTTTGGTGTTCATCGGTTTAGCAATAAACCCACGGGTAGCACCCACCATCTGCATCGTTTTAATAAGAAAGCGGTTGCTGAACATGGCCAGGCGAATGGTATTATCAATAAGCACAATCACCACTATCGCCAGCAATAATGCAATGGCCAGCAAAATCAAGCTCCACTTTCTGATATTCTTATTCAATGAGTCCACCAGTGCTTCCTGGTACGTAACATCCGCCACATACGTTTGTGCTTTCAGGTCGGCCTTTATTGCTGCAAGACTATCATTATTTACATACTCCGTCTTCGGCTTAATGTTTATGCTGTTCGGCAAAGGATTGTAATCAATAATAGCATCCCAGCTTTGATTGCCTTCACCAATGTAAATTTTGCGAGCCATTTCTTTGGTGATGTACTTGTAGCTTTTTACATAAGGCTTGGCTGCAATATATTCTACCAAAGCAATGCTATCTTTTGGATTAAGATTTTCACGCAGGTCCACACTTACTTCAATATTTTCTTTAAAATGCTGACCCAATTTGCCGGCATTAATAATTAACCATCCAATAAGACCCAGTACAAATAATACCAGGGTAACTCCCAGAATGGACATAAAGTAAGAAGGTTTTCCTTTTTTAATGGAGGCCTTGTTAGGTTGCGACATGCAGTAAATTTTTCAGATTAACGGGTTATGGGCAAAAATAGCAGGTTTAAGGCTACAATCAGTATTTTTGCTGCCCAATTAAACGATTGGCTATTGTTCATATTGCCATATGAATTAGTAAGGTTTGTTAAAGAAATTTTTTGACAAACGACATTGCTACTATGATCGCCTGTTGTGTCACTCACTTGTACAGTAGTAACACAGATGAGCATTTTTCAAAAAGCATTATAATATAGTGCACTTCCCCTCCTTGGAGGGGCGAATACAACGAAATAAATTGCTTTAGTGAATCGGGGGTGGGTTATATACTGAATAATAATAAATCTAAGAGTAACAGATAGTATGGAATATAATTTCAGAGATATTGAAAAGAATTGGCAAAAGAAATGGAAAGAATCACAGGTTTACAAAGTAACCAACGATTTTTCCAAACCCAAATGTTATGTACTGGATATGTTCCCCTATCCAAGTGGTGCCGGTTTGCATGTTGGGCATCCGTTAGGTTATATCGCTTCAGATATTTACAGCCGCTATAAACGATTAAAAGGGTTCAATGTTTTACACCCGATGGGCTTTGATAGTTTTGGGTTACCGGCGGAGCAATATGCGTTAGATACCGGTCAGCATCCTGCAGAAACAACCAAGAAAAATATTGCTACGTTCAAATCGCAGTTAGATAATATCGGTTTCTGCTACGATTGGGAACGGGAAGTACAAACCAGCGACCCACAATATTATAAATGGACACAATGGATCTTCCTGCAATTATTCAATTCCTATTTCGACAAAAAAGAAAACAAAGCAAAACCCATTGCTGAATTAATAAAGACTTTCGAATCAGCAGGTTCTGAGAACTTACACCCGACAACTGGTAACTCATTTACTGCTGATCAATGGAAGTCGTTTTCTGAAAAAGAACAAGCAGATATTTTAATGAATTGCCGATTGGCCTTCTGCGGTTACGGCGAAGTAAATTGGTGCGAAGCATTAGGAACTGTATTAGCCAACGATGAAGTGGTGAATGGTGTAAGTGAAAGAGGCGGACACCCCGTAGTAAAAAAAACATTACGTCAATGGTATTTAAGAATTACCGACTATGCTGATCGTTTATTAGAAGGATTGAATACTGTTGACTTTAGTGATGCCATGAAAGAAATGCAAAGCAACTGGATTGGCAAGTCTTCAGGTGCTGAAATTGATTTTGCAGTTAAAGACTCACACCCCACAACTCACACCTCACAGCTGACAGTTTATACCACTCGTCCCGATACAATATTTGGTGTTGACTTTATGGTTATTGCACCAGAACATGAATTAGTAGAAGAAATAACAACGGAAGAACAACAAAAAGCAGTTGAAGAATACATCATTTATGTAAAAAGCAGAAGTGAGAGAGAACGGATGGCGGAGAAAAAGATCAGCGGTGTGTTTACCGGTGCTTATGCCATCAATCCCTTTAGCGGAAGAGAAATTCCTATCTGGATATCCGAGTATGTATTAGCTGGTTATGGCACTGGTGCCATCATGGCCGTACCCTGTGGTGATGAAAGAGATCTGAAATTCGCAAAGCATTTTAATATTCCGGTTACCAATATTATCGGTTCTCATTTTAATGGAGAAGAAGCCAATCCAACCAAAGAAGCCATATTAGAGAATTCAGGTTTCCTTGATGGACTGGTAATGAAAGCCGCAATGGAAGTGGCTATTAATAAAATTGAAGAACTGGGAATTGGCA
>CAZXMP010000014.1:0-43673 GCA_964641575.1 uncultured Chitinophaga sp.
TATTTTCTTTAACTGGCAATAGAGATTGATCACTTTATTCAACTCACTCCAATAATAAATATCATCCTTAATACCTTTATTTAAAAAGATATGAAGCATTTTCAGTTGAAACTTACTTTCATATCCTTCAATTCTATCTACATAAAACTCCAATATATCTTTTGCCCGTATTCCTAATCTTGATGTGTAGAAAGGGAAATTAGGTTCTTCTTCTGCTGCCACCCGTATACCGAGTTTAAAGGGAACTTTTACAGAAGTAGCATAATCTTTCAGTTCATCTTTATTATCCAGTACCGGAACTACATTACTAAAACCGGTATTCAACAGGTTGGCAATGCGGCGGGTGTAGCCTTTTTGTTTAAATCCATTGCAGATGATGTGAATGTCTTTGTTGATCTTCTTTTTTGCATATAGCTTTTTGATGATCTCGATATCATAAGCATACGAAGTTTCGAGATGGATCTCACTTTTTAATGCCTCTTCAACAACAAAACTAAAATGCGAACTTTTGGTACAATAGCAGTAATAATATTTGCCTTCATACTTATGCTTTTTAAAAGCATTGGCAAACATGGTTTTTGCCTTTTTGATCTGCATACCAATTTTGGGCAGATACGTAAGTTTCATCGGGGTGCCGTATTTGGCAATTAGGGCTCTTAGATCAAGATTATTAAAGTAAAGATTTCCGTCTTCTACAACAATGCCTTCTTGTGGAAAATTGAATGTTTGCTTTACAAGGTCGTGGTATGAGTTTGTCATTCCTGGGTTAATGGGTTTGGCAGAAAATTATTTACGGCACAAAAGTATAGGATTGGAGAAATTGCGGGTAAAAAAATTTGTCAGGCACTTTTTGCTGTGTGAGCAGGCTTTAAAAGGCAATGCCAATCCATCCCTTGCGGGTGATTGGCGTTGCGGTTAATTGGAAACGGATAACTATATAAGTTTATCTGCTAAAGCGACCCCGTGCAGTACTTGCATTTCTACGAATATTCCACAGTTGCGCATAGGTAAACAGTTGTTGCTTTGCTTTTGGCATTTCAATGTCGGTTGCCAATGTTTCCTTTACTTCTCTAACCAGGTTATTTAAAACTTCTGGTTCCATCTGGACAATAGATGGCGTCAAATCAATTTTCATGATATTATGGTTTAATAAATGACACTATATTTTTCCGAACAAAAAACCGGGAGAAAAACACTAAGAATCGTTAGAAGAAGTGTTGAATTCAGTCATCCGCAGCATGCATGCTGATATGTTCGAATTTGAGCTGCAAATGTACGCCATTTTGCCCATGCAGCAAGCAATAAGTTAAAGTAAAATGCAAATGAAATTATAATGTATTCATTATTGCAAGACCGTTAAGCAATAAAAAACTAATTCGCCTGGTTTAAAAATAAAGGAAGACCAGATGTCCAGTTATCATCTATGTATAACTCAAAAGAATAACGGCCTGGTTTTTCAAACTTCAATTGATTAAAATTGATAACAATATTTACGGAGGAGAACTGGCCGTTTGGTGGAGCTCCAATGCTAATGTTTCCTTCTACTGGTTGCAACAGCTCTTTTCCTTCCGCATCGATTAAACGCAATCTAAAATCATGTTCACCTGCTTCTTTTGCTCCAAACCGCAACCGACAAGCAATGGAACAGGCAGGATGCGCTACCGGAAATTGTCTTGCCTGTATTGCATCAAATGTGCCTACAATGGTAAGTTTTGAATTATTGTCTTGTGCAAAATCGGCGAGGGTAAATACTTCAATTTCCATGTTAGTTTTTTTATGAGTAATATAAAGCTATGATTTATTAATGCAAGCAAGAAAACTGACGAATAACCGTGCCGGTTAAAAACCATCGTTCCGGTTCTGTCAATTAGTGAAAATAGGGGCTTCATGCTGTCAGACAAGCAGCTTATTATGCCATTGGAGCAGGATAACTTTCAGATTTAAAGTTTAATTACTTATAGGCTGTCCATGTTCTTTCCTCCATATTAAATAACCAGAACATACCATTAGCATAGGAAAAATTGAATGTGCCATTCAGTGAAGCATCCGATGGTAACGTCAGTTTCCTGGTTAAGTAGCCATCCGCAATATTATATAACTCGATCTGGCCATCGTAGGTATTAATAAAGCCCAGTTCTGCACCTTTTATACCTGTATAAACAACTGTTGTGTAATTATAGTCTTGTGCAGTACGGGTTGCATCTTCATCAGCCGGCTCCTTCGCATTTTTTGCTATGGCCCAATTTATTGTTAGCGGAGTACCGGTTTCTATTCCATCTAAGGAATAAAAAAGCACTTCATCTCCAAACAGAAATAAAACCTGTTGCTTAGCGGGATTGTATGCGCCTACTGAATTAACATCCGGCTGATTTTTTCCTTCTAGAAAAGTAGTGACCTTAACAGGTATTCCTTTCGCATCAAGTGTATAGCTAAACCAGCCATAATCGTTATACTCATTGCCTTGTATTTCTTTTTTCTGGGTATTGTACCAAAGTCCTCTTGTGTCTGCATCGGTATTCAATGTTTCAGCCGAAAGAAGTTTACCTGTTGCATCAAAAACACCCATTGGGTAAGCTATATTACCCGCCATAGAAGCGTAATATTTTTTTTGAACCGGATGCCAAACCACTGCTGCTCCCCTTGTGCCGGGCATTTCACTATCGGCGGTGCGGGGCATTGTAAGGGTGATGCCTTTTTTTAATTCTTTCTTTATAACAGGTTGTGCATTAGTTGAAATAATAGCAACGGTAACAACCAAGAGTAAGAATAGCTTTTTCATTTTCGAAATTTTGAATAAAGGAACAACTTATCAACGCCTTATATATCCCGTGAGGACGGTATATTGTTTTATTCTTTCAGCTATTTTATACAGAATAGTGAAGAAAGATATTTAGTGAGAGAAAACTTCTTTCATAGCCATTTTTATAAATGATTCGTATTGCTTTTGCTCCACATTACCGGGTAGTAACCCTATTAAGCAGTGTATCTGGCCGGCAAAACATTTCTCCCAAACCTTTACTCCTGCCTGCCGTAGCTTATTGGCATATAAAATTCCATCATCCCTGAGCGGATCAAATTCAGCATTTATAATTACGGCTGGTGGCAAGCCTTTTATATCTTTGGTTAGTAGTGGCGATACTTCCGGATTTGTGTATTGACCGGGTGCATATTTTTCTACAGCGAAATAACAAGCAGCTTTGGTTTGAAAATAACCGAATGCATTTTGCTGATAAGAAACAGATGTTTCCATATTCTGGGGACTAAGGTCTGCCGGAAGTCCGTTCATTACCTGCAATTTTATTTTATGCGACAGGTTTTCCTTTTTTGCTTTTTGTGCTATCACTGCTACCAGGTTGGCTCCTGCACTATTGCCCATGATTGCTATGCGGCTTGTATCTCCACCTAACTCATCGCCATATTCTGCGATCCATTTAAACGCATTGTAACTATCATCTACTGCGGCAGGAAATGGATGCTCCGGTGCTACTCTATAATCTACTGCAAACACAATAGCCCCGTAAGTTTGTGCATCTAACCACAATGAATGTTCCAGCGATGGGATTAACGGAGCAATAAAACCTCCTCCATGATAATTGATGATGATGGGCAAACTGTCTTTATGCAAAGGATTAAATACTAAAACCGGGATGCTGTCTTTGGTAATTTTTATTCGTACCATATCTTCTTTTGGATAAGGTATGGCAGGAGGCCCTGCATATTTCAATTGTTCGATAGGTAAACTGCGCAGCTCTTCGAGACTGAGATCTTTGTAGTTTATCATTTTTAAGAAGCCGGCTATTTTGGGATCTAACTGCCGGGTGCCGCATTCTTGTGAAGCTACTTCATTACTTATCAGTTGAAGTGATATGCTTAGTAGAAGCAATACTGTTTTTCTCATAGCAGATGTATTAGATGGATCACAAACATACTTGCTTTTGGTAAGACATAATACCCGGTGTTTTATCGCCGCAGCCAATAGAATATTATTACGAAACTGGAAGTATAGCAGAGCCGGATGATTAAAATGTGGGGGGAAGAAAATTATCTACACTTATATGCTGTGGTTAAGTAAGCAACACTGTTGTAGCGTTGCGGTTGTTGATCTTTCTAAAACTGATATTGATTGTTTGACAACAGTTATCGTTTGCTTGACCGCCGCCTGCCATTGCTACAGCGCAGGATGCCATTGTTTCAGCACAGATGGTCTTTGCAGAGAAGCAGATTGCTCTTGCACGACAGCAGATGTCTCTTGCACGGATGCAGATGGTCTTTGCTTGACCGCCGCCTGTCATTGCTACAGCGCAGGATGCCATTGCTTCAGAGCAGATTGCCTTTGCTTGACCGCAGATGCCTCTTGTTTGGTGTGATTATGTGTTAGTTGTGTTGAAAATGGAGCGTTTTTGGCTGCTTGCGCCTTCTGTTTTAGTTACAGGATACACATAACAACTTTGCTGTTTTTTTCTTTGTTGCGTGTAAGATTTGGGAGAAGTGGGAATCACTTATTTAATTCCGTTGGTGGAAGAAAACAGCAAGGCGGAAGACCCGTAAGGGCGGAAAGAATATAAAGAACCCGGCTGTTAACCGGGTTCTTTGCGTTTAAATCTTAGCGTAATTTTTTCTTTGGATTCGCTTTCTTCTGTGCTGAGCTTTTCTTTTTTGTAGGTTTATTCTTCCTGGGTTCAGCTTTCTTTTTTGACATACAATTAAATTTAAGGTTAGTGAATTATATTTATGGCTGCAGGAAATTTCTTCCCCTCTTTGTTTCCCATAAGTAAACAAAGATATGCCTATAATGGTACTGTTTCCTGTATTCTTGCTCATGCGGGAAAAGTATAAACAGCACTATATCATAATACTTTTTTCATTTTTTTATTTTACTTCCGTTTCTGCAGCACTAAAATTTAATATCGCCGGGCCTGCCTTTCGGCAGACAGGTCGGTAGGCTAAATTTCTTTTAGTAATAACTACTGCTAACCCAGACATCGGCTCGGAAGCTATACGGGAGGAGATTCGGGGGAAGAAAGTTTGCGGACACGAACCAGGGCGAAGGCTGCTTATTGTCTTTTCAGTACATACTTTTCAAAAGTATCTCCATTATGTTTGTAAACTCCGTCATTGTCAGTCCCCAGCCAAATTGTTCCGTTATTGTCTTGGTAGATGGACACAAGCAATACATTGTCTGTACCCTTTTTTACTTCAAGGTTGGTGAGTGTTTTTCCGTCATATTTCCAAACCCCACCACCATAAGTAGTCATCCATAAATTACCCTCTTCATCTGCTATTCCAGCATTGAAATAAAGTATTTTACCTTTAGTGATCTCTATGGGTAAATCAACTGCTTTTAGCTTTTCATATCCATTGGGCAGGGCTGGGTTAATTTTGTATTTACTGTAAAAATTACTTAACCAAAAAAAACCGTTCTTATCTTGAATCATTGAACGAACACCAGGCACTCGTCCGTCTGGAAGAGTTGAAAGTTCCTTTTCTCCAAACCATAAAAATGAATTGCCGTCATATCGAAAAGAACCAGCGGTAGCAGTTCCAAACCAAATATTACCCCCTTTGTCTTTATTAACTCCGAAAACGGCATAAGGGGTATTGTTGAGCCCTGTAAAAGGAACTCCTTCAGGTTCTATTCCAAAGGCTTTTTTTAAGTCTTTACGGGGTAAATTTAATTCGAAAAGAGAATCGCCATCATAACGATATAAATCGTTTGCATTGTAACCAAACCACAAGTCATTCGGTTCAAGTTTCCATTGGCTAAAAGACGATTTAATCGCCTTTAAAGTAGTGAATTGCTTTCCGTCAAATTTGCTAATTCCATCTGGAGTTTCAATGTATATATTTCCGTTAATGTCTTCTTGAATACCCCGTATGGTATTGCTCACTAATCCGTCTATTGTGGTAAAAAGTTTCAACTTGTTTCCGTCTAAATAATAGACACCTCTTCCATTACTGCCAAACCAATATTTTCCTTTTGAGTCTTGATATATTTTCCAAATTTGATTATCGAATTCAGAAACTAATTTGCCAATTGCTATTGTTTCTGTTTCAGCCTGTTTGTGTTCAGATTTCAATTGTCCATTGCAAGAAATGAAGTTACTTGTAACAAAAATTAGTAAGAATATTTTTATGGAGTTAATTGTCATTTCTGTTTTATTAAGTTCGGCCATAAAGTTGCCGCTAACGAACATGGCTTTGTTCAGGTGTGGCAGTAGTATTCCGTCTACCGATAACCGCTGCTGACCTACTGCCGGCAAGCAGGTTAAAATGTGTTGATGAAGTTAAGTACAAAAGCCGATAGATATTCGTCTGCTGGAACTGAAGCTGGGATTTGTAAATAGCTGATGTAACAATCGCCGAGTCGGGTGGTTTAATTTCTTTTAGTAATAACTATTGCTGACCAGACCTCGGCTCAGAAGCTATACAAGAGGAGAATCGGGGAAAGAAAATTACCAGTGTATCAGTTTTGAAGAAATGAATTCGCTGATAATGATTTCTTTATCCGATTCTATTAAGACTACGGTATATTTTTTTCTGAAAGGGATGCATTTATAACCTAACGAAGCTCTTGCAGGTTCCTTGCATAGCGCATAAGATTTTCTTGTATCTGCAAGTTTGAGAAAATAATCATAAACATCATCGGAAAATCTTTCAGCAGTAGCTACCAGACCTTTTGATTCGATATACCATGCTATTGCGGCAATATTTTGAGCTACACTTTCTCTTACTACTACTTTTCTGCTGCCCATTTACGGATTAGTTTTTTGCTGTATGCCCTGCCCTGTTCTATGGATAATAGTTTTTCTGGCTTTGTTTTTAAAGCCGCTTTTTTTTGCAATGCCTGGTATTCTTTTTCTGGCACCAGCACATATTTCTTTTTATCAATTACTATTGCTGTCATAGTTTAAAGATACAAAATTATTTAGCTTTATTAACGCCGAGTGCAGCCGTTAAATTCTTTACATTTTATAAATACTGCTGGCTGAGACTTTGCCTTAGATGGTTTAGGTTGGAGACTCGTTGTGGAAGAAGCCGATGCTTAGTCGCAGACTAAGCACAACAACCCTAAAGTTTTTATTTTGTTTATTGCTGGAAGACTCAGGACAACGGGGGATGAAAGAAGATAGAACAACTACTTAATAAATGTTGAATCAAATGATGTAATGATTAAATAAGCAAAACTTGCAATTGTTGCGAGTACTTCTCTATGAGTATTAGTTGTGTCGATAATATAGCTGCTTCCTTGCTTATTTTCCTTGACTCCAAAATATCTTAAAGCAAACTTCTCATCAATTTTACCGAAATTTCGATAAGAACGAATATCTATAAAGTCGTTTGAATGAATTATATGATTTCTACATTTGGAATAAACTCTGTAAAAATTGAGAAAATTACTAAGCCCTGGGTTTTTCTTGAATGAATCATCCAACTCTAAACTTAATTTGCGTAAGAGACTAATAATTTTTGAGTTGTTTCTATACTGACTTTGTAAAAAAATAATGCAAGATTTATATGAACTAAATCCTAAAGTCTCATCGGCATCTTGAGCTGCTTTTTTATTATTAATGATTATTCTAGCAGTAATTGAACGCAAAAATTTCTCAAATGCCTCATAGGCTAGTGCAACATAATAATTATTGGCTTTTCGACTTATTAGTCCAACCTTATTAGTAAAATTTCCCGTTCGTAATTTGTAAAAATCACCCCAAATCATTTTTCCATCATAAGGAGAGTTGTAATGAAAATGACTTCCTAAGCGGAAATCTCCAAATTTTTTCGAGTCAACTTTCGATATATGTTTGGAATAAATTTCAAAGATTGATTCATGATGGTAAAGAATTCCATTTATTTCGCTAACATCTGAAATAAGCTTCTCATAATCTTTTATTATCAATCTACTAATTTTCATTTTCTTGCTCATAGTAAATCTTTAAAATAAAAGCCCTTACGAAATATGTAAGGGCTTTATCATTAAAATCATTTTATCAACTTTTCCTTCTTCAAACTCATGATACAGTCTACTTCACTTCTTCATACGGCACATCCGTTACATTATCCGCACCGGCTGTAGCATCTGCAGTTTGCTGGCCTGCATCAGCACCGGGTTGTTGTGCGCCGCCTTCAGTATTCTTATACATGTCCTCACTGGCGGCGGTCCATGCTGCATTCAATTCTGCCATTGCTGTATCAATTGCTGCAAGATCCTGTAGCTTATGTGCTTCTTTTAATTTTTCTGCACCAACTTCAATCGCCGTTTTCTTCTCCGCAGGTATTTTATCGCCGTATTCTTTCAATTGTTTCTCCGTTTGAAATACAAGGCTATCTGCCTGGTTCAGCTTCTCTACTTTTTCTCTTTCTGCTTTATCTGTTGCTTCATTAGCTTTAGCTTCGGCTTTCATTTTTTCTACTTCTTCTTTGCTTAAGCCGCTGCCTGCTTCAATATGTATCTTCTGTTCTTTACCAGTGCCTTTGTCTTTTGCCGTTACATGCAGGATACCGTTAGCATCAATATCAAATATTACTTCGATCTGCGGTACACCTCTTGGTGCCGGTGGAATATTATCCAGGTTGAACATACCAAGGCTCTTATTGTCTTTACTCATGCTGCGTTCGCCTTGCAGTACATGTATCTGTACACCGGGCTGGTTATCGCTGGCAGTAGAGAACACTTCAGATTTTTTGGTAGGTATGGTGGTGTTGCTTGGTATCAACGGTGTCATTACTCCACCCATTGTTTCAATACCTAAAGAAAGTGGCGTTACATCGAGCAACAACACATCTTTAATTTCACCGGTCATTACTGCACCTTGTATAGCCGCACCAACAGCTACCACTTCATCCGGGTTTACACTGCGGTTCGCTTTTTTGCCAAAGAATTTTTCTACGATCTCCTGCACTTTCGGAATACGGGTACTACCTCCTACCAATATCACTTCATCAATTTGCGAAGTTGATAAACCGGCATCTTTCAATGCGGCTTCGCAAGGCTTTAAGCAACGGGCAAATAAAGTATCTGCCAATGCTTCAAATTTTGCACGGCTTAATTTTTTCACTAAGTGTTTCGGTACTCCGTCAACTGCAGTGATGTATGGAAGATTAATTTCTGTTTCGCTAGAAGAAGACAATTCCACTTTTGCTTTTTCAGACGCTTCTTTTAAACGCTGTAAGGCCATCGGGTCTTTGCGCAGATCAATTGCTTCGTCTTTTTTAAATTCATCGGCCAGCCAATCCATTATCACTTTATCAAAGTCATCACCACCTAAGTGTGTATCACCGTTGGTTGATTTTACTTCAAATACACCATCGCCCAATTCCAATACAGAAATGTCAAACGTACCACCACCAAGATCAAATACGGCGATCTTCTGGTCTTGTTTTGCTTTATCTAAACCATAGGCCAATGCTGCGGCAGTAGGTTCGTTTACGATACGGCGCACATTTAAACCGGCAATTTCACCAGCTTCTTTGGTGGCCTGGCGCTGTGCATCGTTAAAGTAAGCAGGCACGGTAATTACCGCATCTGTCACCTCGTGGCCCAGGTAATCTTCAGCTGTTTTCTTCATTTTCTGAAGCACCATTGCTGATATTTCCTGTGGTGTATAGAGTCTGCCATCTATGTCAATACGAACGGTATTATTGTCACCTTTTGCCACTTTATAGCTCCAATGGCTGATCTCTTCCGTTACTTCATCAAACTGGCGACCCATAAAACGCTTTACCGAAGTAATAGTGTTATGCGGGTTGGTGATAGCCTGGCGTTTAGCCGGATCACCCACTTTACGTTCACCATTTTTGAGAAAAGCCACTACAGACGGGGTTGTACGGCGTCCCTCGTCATTGGCAATGACCACCGGTTCGTTGCCTTCCATTACGGAAACGCAGCTGTTAGTGGTACCTAAGTCGATTCCTATTATTTTTCCCATGTCTTTAAATTTTAATGGATTCGCAAATATTAGTCAATCATTGTGCCGTGCGGGGATAAATGCAAAAATGGCAGGTTCTTATAGTTCAGGGTTCTGAGTTCTTAGTTTTTGACAGGCAAATGTTCCTTTAAGGGTGTAAAAGCGAAGACATTAAACGACTATAGCATCTTTTATGATGTAGACATTTTGAAACACTTTTTTTGAACTATGAACCCGGAACTATGAAAAACTATTTTAGGTTTTGGGTTATTGATTGGGCGGTATCGCTGATTTTTTTCAACAAATTGGAGAGGGTACTCATCATTTTACTCATTCTGTCCATGGCCATTTGAAGCCGGAGGGATTCCATCTCTCCCATTTCACTCATGGAGTCGAGGTCATTTTTCGTTTGTTTCAGCATCGCATCAACTTCTGCTTTTGAAATAGTCTTGTTAGCAGCACCCGATCTAACCAACTTTATCGCATCCGGATTATTTCCTTTCTGCAAAGCTTTTGTGCGGCTAGTTAGCAGCGTAAAAGAATCCAACTGTATGGCAGACATGGCTTTTTCTTTCTGCATTGAAGACAGTAGCTCCCGTTGCTTAGCTTTTTGTTCGTTGATGGATTTTACTTTTGCCATTATTGCTTTCAAATCTTCCTGTGCAGATTTTGATGCCTGCATTAATACCAGAAAGCTAAGGGCTTCAATATCTGCATTATTCAATGAACCCAATTGAGCCCAGCTAGTAGCTTGTGTTTTTACTTCTGCATCCGTTTGCTTTTTCTGATTTACTGTTGCAGCAGTCTTCTTTACCCAATTAACATGTTTGGGATTTATCTGTCGCATCATTTGTGTAAACAGTGCAGCAGCACCTATTGTATCCGGCTTTTGAGAAAAGCTCTGCAAGCCATAAAATAGAATGCTGCTAATAAGGAGTACAATTTTCATAAAAAAGGTTTTGGTACTTAAAGTTCGACTTTTTGGTGTAATATGGAAAAGGCAATTTTCAAGAACCGGGCATGGGTTGAACATCTTATATTTATTCCATAAAAAATCAGCATGGCAATTTCCATTTCCGACAAACTAAAAATCAAACCTAAATTTTCGTTGTTAACGATCCATGCACCCGCCAATTTTAAAAAAGGATTGCAGCCTTTACCCACGGGGGTAAAAATCAGCGACTCAACAAAAGAATATAACCAGGTGCATTGGTTTGTTACCAGTAAAGCCCAGTTAGAAAAAGAAATGAGTAAGGTGATGAAGCTGGTAAAACCGGAAGTTACGGTGTGGGTGTATTATCCAAAAGGCACCTCAAAAATTCAAACGGATCTGACAAGAGATAAAGGCTGGGATTGTTTACTGGCCGAAGGCGATAAACTGACCTGGATAAGCCTTATTGCTTTTGATGATACCTGGAGCACATTTGGTTTTCGGGCAAAGACAGATGCGGATAAAAAGAAAGAAGCCAGGCCAAAAGAAAGAGAAATTTTTAAATGGGTGAATCCAACAACGAAAGAAGTAACACTGCCGGATGAATTAACTGCTGCTTTCAAGAAGAATAAAAAGCAAGCCGATTTTTTCAAAACACTTTCGTTTACTAATAAAAAGGAATACATCGAATGGGTTGTTACAGCAAAAAGAGAAGAAACAAGAACAGAACGAATAAACGGTACGATGGAGCGGTTAGGTAAACAATGGAAAAACCCGGCGAACCGGGGTTAATACTAGATGGCAACGATCCGAAAAATACATCCTGACTTTTTACCTCTTTTAGAATTGAAAGAGAAAAGCATTATTGACCTGTTCAAAGACTTGCGGGAGTATGTATTAGAAATTTATCCCAACGCTAATGAAATGCTGTATCACACTCATGCGTTAACATCCGTGTTTTCTATTTCAGAAAAGTTATCCGATGCATTTTGCATGATAAATATTTATACCAATCATTTAAACTTAGGGTTCAACAAAGGAACATTAATAAAAGATCCGCATAAATTGTTAACCGGAACAGGAAACCTGATACGGCATATTCCCATTACCAGTCCGGCCGACTATAGAAATAAAAAAGTAAAAGACCTGGTAAAAGCCGCAGCGGTATTTGCCGTTAAGGATATGGATAAACCAACTTCATTAACCGGGCAAACCATTTCAAAAATCAAGAAATAACCCATGCTGACTTTAAAAAGAACCAATAGCAGCGATAAAGATTTTCATTTACTGGTTGAAAAGCTGGATCAATACCTGTTAGATCAATATGGTCAGCTACAGAATTTTTACAGCCAGTACAATAAGATTGAAAATATACCGACCGTTGTAATAGCCTATATAGATGAACAGCCGGCAGGCTGCGGTTGTTTTAAACAGTTTGATGAAAGCTCGGTTGAAGTAAAAAGAATGTTTGTTGCAAACGAACACCGGGCAAAAGGCATTGGTGCTGCTATTCTTACTGCATTAGAAAATTGGGCAGCAGAGCTCGGGCAAAAAGCTACTGTTTTAGAATTAGGAAATAATCAACCGGAAGCTATTCGCCTGTATACAAAACAAGGGTATACCGTAATTCCTAACTATGGCCAATATATTGGAATGGAAGCAACCAGCATTTGCCTAAAAAAAGAATTAACTTAATACTCCATTGCAAATAACAACTGACATATATCAGCGCATTGTAGCCGCCAAAATTTATATTGACGAGAACTACCGGGAGGATATTGACCTGGAACAGATATCCAAACAGGCCTTTCTGTCCCGTTTTCATTTTCATCGTCTCTTTACACATATTTACAAAAAAACGCCTCATCAATATGTAACGCAAACAAGAATGGATGCAGCTAAAATCTTATTAGCCAAAGAAGGCATCAGCATTACAGATGTTTGCAACAGTATTGGTTTTGAAAGCCTCGGCTCCTTTAGTTCCCTGTTCCGCAAACAAAATGGTTACTCACCACAATACTATCGCAACATTGCCTGGTTGAAAAAGAAATTGGAAAAGGAACAACCGAGGAAATTTATTCCGCATTGTTTTGTAGAGCAGTTAAAAATATGCTGACCATTCCCTACATTGTTTTCACTCCATAAAAATTTCCTGAACCGGGCTGTGGAACTGTAGGGTGTTCGCTCCATGTTCCAGAGACTGCATTTGCCGTAACAGATCCTGTAAAATTTACAGTGGTACCCGGAATATGACCACTTATTGTTCGGGTAGTATTGTTGTAAACTCCCCATAGATAGGTAGGCACTCTGTCTACATGACAAAGACCTTCAAATGCGGTACTTTCTGATGTTATAACGAAATTCCAGGCATTATAAGGAGCACCGCTCTGACCACCGGTATAAGTACCTTCAAATACCCATACAAATTTTTCTGAAGTTTCTTTTAGAGCAGCCATAGCCATACCAGGATGACCAGGTATAGTAGGATTAAGTACCGGATTAGTACCATCGGCATTTATAGAAAACATAACACTCCAACTACCGTCGGTAAATACAGCATTAGAAATAGCCTGTCCGGATGTCCATCCTGAAAGATTGGCAGCAGGCAACGTTTTGGTCACACCATCCACAGTTATAATCATTTCCTTTTTCCCATCCTGTAAATCAATCTTGAAGTTACCAGTTGACCCTACAAGCATTCCTTTATAGATGCCTCCACTTTTGCTGTCATGTTCAGCTTTTGCTTCCGGTTTTTCCTGAGACGCTGAATCCCCACCTTTTTTACTGCATGAATGCGTTGTTAAAAGAAGAACGACCAACAAGCATATTATCCTGATTATATTTTTCATAATAATCCATTTATGATAAAAAAATCTGAATGCACCAGCAATTAAAAGCGAAAAGGCTTCCGGTCAATTCCCCTTTTTGGGGATAAATGCCTATTATAATTTGATTGTAAATATAAATAAATATTTTTTTGCTAAACTATATATAGTGGAGATAATCGATTGGGTATTGGCTCCATAGGAGCCTCTTTTACCACTATTTATGGATGATTCCTGCAGAGTCTGCCTAAACGATTAATTGATATTATAAACAAAGAATCCCATTAAAGCATATTGATTTAGCTAAGCGACATTGAAAAGTATAAATGGGAGAAATGGGCTGTATTCTCTTTTCTATTTAATATCGTACATTCTACTTTAAAAGCAAGATTCGAGAAACATGTTCCACCCCTCTCTCCTATCTTCACTTTATTAAATCAATTGTATGGTAACAAAATTCTCACACACTACCCTCTTTGTTCTTGACCAGGATAAAGCCTATAATTTTTATGTGAACATCCTTGGCTTTAAGGTAAACACCGATGCTACAATGGAAAGTGGTTATCGTTGGCTCACACTCAATCCACCAGAACAGCCCGATCTAGAAGTCGTATTGATGCCAGTGCTGCATGAGAGCATGGTGAAAAGCGATAGTTGCCCCGAAGGTTTTGATGAAGAGACCCGCAGTGCTTTTAAATTATTAATGGAAAAAGGGATACTAGGTGCAGGTGTAATGTACACTACCGATTGCAGGGCATCTTACGAAGAGCTAAAGTCTAAAGGAGTTACTATTACAGAGCCGAAAGAACAGTTTTATGGAATAGAATGTGTAGTTAAGGATGGGTGCGGTAATTGGTTTAGTATGACGCAGCCGAAGTAGTTCTGAGTTTAAAGTTCTGGGTTTAGAGCCTGCCTGTCGGCAGACAGGTTTGGCGTGTTAGACTGGAAATTTTTCTATTTTAAAAAAAAATCTTCCAGATAGAAGGAATTTATGCGTAGTAAAACTCCTTCTCCTTCTTTCTCTTTCCGTTCTCCTTTAAGCTCTTAGCCAATCTTCACAATTCCATTAGGATTCTTTATCTATTTTTGATTGTCAATTAATCAAATGAAAGGAAAAGGAATTCTTGTTATAATCTGTTTACTCTCTGTTGTCAATTCTTTCTCTCAAAAAATTAATCCTGCCAATCCAGATCTGTCACCCGGTAATTTCAAACTGGATTCGCTGCCTAATTCAGAGATCAATATTCCCATCCAGATAAACCTGAAGCCCATGTATGCCATGGCAGATAAAAGTGTTGATACCATTTTTACTTCTCCCGGTTATCCGGATGGTTGGGTACAGGATGGCTGCGATACAAGATTCAAGTATTCTTTTCGCCGAAGTCCGTTGCAAATGACAGGAGCCGGCAACTCCCTTACCATCGGCTTTATGGGGTATTATAAAATTGTGGGTTCAACAAGAGTTTGTGTAAATGGAACGGTAATATCTCCGTGGACACCAGCCTGCCGATGTGGTTTTAATGAACCAGAAAGAAGAGTGAATGTTTCATTTACCAATTCCTTATCTGTTCAGCCAGATTTTAAAGTAAAACTTGCGGTAAAAAGAAATGAACCACAAGCATTGGATAAATGTGAAGTGTGTTTTTGGGGGCAGGATATAACCAAACAAGTACTAAAAGGCCTCACCGCAGAGTTAGATGTTTCTAAAAAAGACATGGAGAAAACATATGGCTCCGTTGATCTTAAACCCCGTTTTCAACAGATATGGAACCAGATGAACAAAGTGTATAATTTGTATGGCTTAGGCTGGCTGAAAATTAATCCGCAAAAAATTCGAATCAACAATCTCTTTATTAATAAAGACTCATTGAATATTTATATGGGTCTTTCGGCAAAACCTTCTATCAGTTTTGAAAAGCCGGAGGAAAAGAATTCTATTATCCCTAATCTGGGAAGCTTTAGTAAACAACAAGGATTTTCCATTTTTCTTGATGCAGTGTTGAGCTATGATTCATTAAGTAATATAATGAATGCGGAAATGAAGGGTAAAGAGTTTTCGTTCAAAAAAGGTTTTATTAAAAAGAAATTCATTATTGACGATTGTAAAATATATGGCGGCGGATTTGAAAAGCTGATCATAAAAATCACCTTCTCCGGTACCAATAGTGGTGTTGTTTACCTGGTAGGTAAGCCGGTTTATGATAATGATAAACGAACTATTGAAGTGGCAGATATCGACTTCGATATAAAATCGAAAAATGTTTTACTTGGTTCGGCTGATTGGTTGTTTGATAAAAAAATAACCAAAGAAATTGGCAAGAATACCAAATTTGAATTGGGCAATTATATTGATTCTGCTAAGATCAATATTAATCAACAGCTAAACCAGGAATGGATAAAAGGCATCCGTAGTTATGGCAATATAAAAGACATCAAACTAATTGGAATTTATCCCATGCAACAGCATTTGGTAATCCGTAGCAATTGTTCAGGCGATCTGTCTGTAAAAGTTGAATCGGTAAATATTAGTTTGTAGCATCTTCTTCTGCCGCTGTGGCTTTAAAAGAAAAATTTCGTTGCGCTACATAGCTAAAAAGGACAACGATGGAAATAGTTAGTATCTGTGCCAGTACCGGGTAGATATGAAATTGCTCTACAAATATTTTTAGCAGAATATAATTCAAGGCCAGGTTGAAAAGACAGATCATAAAGTAGCGGAACAATTGTATCCTTCCTTTCATATTCGAATCGCTGAACACCACATATTTGGACATGAAGAATCCTATCGGGAAAGTGATGCAAAAAGAAATGAACAAAGCGGCTATATGGCCTTTAAAGGCATAGATGCCAAAATGAAAAGTTTTTTCAAAAAAGATGTATTTGAAACTGACAAAGTAAATAAGAAGACCAAGCACTGTATTTCCCCCGCCAGAAGCGGCATAGCGAAAGGTCTGTAAATTCATCAGCCTGCGAAAAGGCGGATAAAAAAAATCAATAATGGGCAGTATAAAATCCCTGGTATTATGTATATGTCTTCGCATGAATGTGGGCAAAGTTAATAGCTGGGAGAATAAAAAAACCTGTCGGCAGACTGGAAGAGAAAGGAGTTAAAGAGGCTTTGTGGATGCAGGTGCTTAATTTTGCACAAAATCAGTAAAAAGGAATGAATATCGTAAGCCAGATAAAGCCCCTCGTAGCGAAAGTGTTGAGCAATTTGTACGGGCAAGAGTACAAAGAATCGGATTTAACCATTAATACTACCAAACCTGAGTTTGAAGGTGATTATACATTGGTGCTTTTCGGCTTTGTAAAACAATTAAAGAAATCGCCGGAACAATTAGGTAAAGAAATTGGTGAGGCGCTGTTAAAAGAGAATCCAACAATTTTTTCTGCCCATAATACGATAAAAGGATTTTTGAACCTGACCGTTACTGATAGTTACTGGATCGATTTTTTGCAAGCTAATTATGCCAATAAAAAGTTTGGTGCTAAAACAGCAAATGGCCAGAAGGTAATGGTGGAGTACTCCTCTCCTAACACCAACAAGCCCATACATCTTGGACACTTGCGAAACAATTTCCTGGGATGGAGTGTGGCACAAATCTTAAAAGAAAGCGGCTACGAAGTAATTAAGAGTTGTATTGTGAATGACCGGGGCATTCATATTTGTAAAAGTATGATCGCCTGGCAGAAATTTGCGAATGGGGCTACGCCACAATCAACTAATACCAAAGGCGACCATTTTGTGGGTGAGTATTATGTACGCTTCAACGATGAATATAAAAAAGAGGTAGAAGAATTAGTGGCCGGTGGAATGACTAAAGAAGCGGCTGAAAAAGAAGCACCGATAATGAAAGGTACTCAGCAAATGCTGGTAGATTGGGAAAACGGTAAGCCGGATGTGATTGAGCTCTGGAAAAAAATGAATGGCTGGGTATATGAAGGATTTGATGTGACCTATAAAAGAATAGGCAGCGATTTTCAAAAAACATACTACGAAAGTGAAACGTACTTGCCAGGTAAAAAGTTTGTGGAAGAAGGATTAAAGCAGGGAGTGTTCTTTAAAAAAGAAGATGGAAGTGTGTGGATAGATCTGACCGCTGAAGGCCTGGATGAAAAATTAGTTTTGAGAAAAGATGGAACATCCGTTTACATTACACAGGATTTAGGATTGGCTGAAGAGAAATACGAAGACTTTAAATATGATGAAAGCATTTATGTGATTGCGGATGAACAGAACTATCACATGAAAGTGCTGAAGTTGATCTTGCAAAAATTAGGGAAGCCATATGCGGATGGAATTTATCATTTAAGTTATGGCATGGTGGAATTACCAAGTGGCAGAATGAAAAGCCGGGAAGGAACGGTGGTAGATGCAGATGAGTTGATTGAAGAAATGGTGAATGTGGCAAAGAATAAAACCGAAGAACTTGGAAAAGTAAAAGACTTTACTACAGAAGAGCTAACAGAATTGTACGATACCATTGCGCTAGGTGCATTGAAATTCTTTTTACTAAGAGTTGACCCAAAGAAGCGTATGATATTTAACCCGGAAGAATCAATCGATTTTCACGGGTTTACAGGGCCTTTTGTGCAGTATACACATGCAAGAATTAAATCAATATTGAGGAAGCAATCGGGAGCTTTAAATCAAGATTCAGCATACGGAAGTCTGCTAAAACTTGAAAAAGACCTTATTGTTTTAATGGAACAATATACGGTAGCGATAGAACAGGCTGCTGCAGAACATAATCCTTCTGTGCTTGCCATATATATATTCAATCTGGCTAAAGCATTTAATACGTTTTATACGGCCCACTCAGTAAGCAATGCAGAATCTGAAGAGAAGAAGCAACTGCGTCTGCAATTATCTGAAATGACAGCTAATGTAATTGCCTCGGGGATGAGTTTACTGGGAATAAAAGTTCCTGAAAGAATGTAACAGTAAAGTGACTTAACTCAATTGTAAGATCGTAAGAAAATTAAAAAAAGCCTTCCATAAATTGGAAGGCTTTTTACATGCTCAGGGTTAAATATATTAAAGACCGGCCATTTGTTTCTTCTGCTTATTAGCAGCCAGCCCAGGATCCATTTCAATTGCTTTATCGCAAAGAGCAATGCCCTTCTCTTTTTGACCACTCTTTTGATACGCCATACCAATCATAAATAAAGAAGAGGCGGATGTTTTATCGTAGGTCAACACCTGGTCCCAGTATTCAATAGCTTGTGCATATTTGCCTTTATAATAATATGCTTCAGCAACCATGTTTAAAATGTTTAGGTCGCTTGGTTTTCTTTTTAAAATTTCAACCAGCATAGCAACTCCCTGTTCCAGATTACCAACGTTTAAGTAAGCAATACCAAGATTTTCCAGGTAGTCATTATCTTTTTTATAACCTTTCTCTCCTGCTTCCAGAATATATTTCAATGCATTCTTATCATCATGCATTGCATAACAGATTAAGCCCAATTCATAAACCCAGTAACTTTTTGTAGGATCAAGTGCTATTGCTTTTTGAAAATAAGGTATAGCCAGTTTATAATTCATCATATCGGCATAACTATGAGCAATCATGTAAGGCACTTCCGCATTTTCAGGATTTTCTTTCGCTGCTTCATTTAGGAATTTAATCGCTTCCCCATAATTGTCCATGTCGTAATTTACTTTACCTACATAGAAATATACTTTGGCGGATGGATCAGCTCTTTTTAGTTTGTCAGCATAGAGCAGTACATCATCGTTTTGCTTTAATTGGAAAGATAGGGTCATTAGTTGATTGTAGTTTACTGCACTCTCATCGCCCAGTTCAACTAATTTTTTATACGATTCCCTCGCATGTGTGTAGCGACGCAAGTCAAGATAGGCGGAAGCTAATTCTGCAGTAATGACTTTGCTATTACCATCATACTTCGCTGCTCTTTCAAAATTTTTCAGGGATTCAAGTCGGCGGCCATTTTGCTTTTCAAGCAAGCCTTTTTGTAAGAAAAATTCGGCACTATCTGCTCCGGTAGCACCAATTACATTGATAGCCGTAATAGAAGTCTGGGAGTTTGCTGCAAAAGCAGGTAACACCATGCACAATAACAGGATTTTACGTATCATAGGGATTTTTTTAGGATGGATTCGAATAAAAGTTCTCATCGCTAAAGTAGATTTTACAAATGACTAATCAAAACTTAACCGTTGTATTCTAAGCGAATACCATTCCAAAATAGTACTATTTCAGAATGATTCCTCCTAAAGCAGGTAAATTTACGATAACCCTGTGTTTTTGTTGACTTTCCTCAACCAATTGGCACTGAATTTCTGGGTTAAAGACATCTCCAGTGCCCCAAAACCTTTTTGCATCACTGTTGAAAATCTCTTTTTTATACATTTTACCAGTCACATATACTTCCCAATCATTTCTTACCACCGGAGTCATATTCAGGATTACCAATAAATCATCCGTTGGTTTCTTGCCTTTTCGTTTAAAAACAATAACTGACTCAGCCCGATGATCCAGGTCCACCCATTCAAAACCATACTTGTTGAACTGATTCTCGTATAAAGCAGATTCTGTGGTCAACAGCTTGTTTAATTCGGTTAAACAGTCTTTAAGTAACCGGTGACAATCGAATTGTAACAATTCCCATTGTAATTCTGATTTGTAATTCCATTCACTGGTTTGGCCAAACTCATTACCCATGAATAAAAGTTTGGCTCCGGGATGTGTCCACATATAGGTATACAGCAAGCGAAGGTTGGCAAATTTCTGCCACTCATCTCCGGGCACTTTATAAAGCATCGGGCTTTTGCCATGTACAACTTCATCATGACTCAGCGGAAGCATAAAATTTTCATCATAGTAATACATCATACTAAATGAAAATTTGTCCTGGTGAAACTGGCGCATTAATGGATCAAGTTTGAAATAATCTAAGGTATCATGCATCCAACCCATCATCCATTTCATACCAAAGCCCAACCCATCTTCCCAGGTTGGTTTTGAAATGCCGGGCCAATCGGTTGCTTCTTCGGCTATAGTTTGTACATCCGGAAAATCTCTAAATATTGTTTCGTTTAAATCTTTTATAAATGCGATCGCTTCCAAATTTCCATCACCGCCAAACTCATTTGGCTCCCACTCTCCTTCTTCCCTTGAGTAATTTAATTTCAACATGGAGCTTACGGCATCAACCCGAATGCCATCAATATGAAATAAATCGAACCAATACCTGGCACTGCTAATCAAAAATGATTTTACTTCTCCCCTTTTATAATTAAAGATGTAACTGTTCCAATCCGGATGAAATCCTTTTCGCATATCTGCATACTCGTACGTATGAGCACCATCAAACATAAACAAGCCATGTGCGTCATATGGAAAATGCGAAGGCACCCAATCCAATATCACTCCTATCCCTTCCTGGTGAAATGCATCGATCAATCGCATCAATCCCTGCGGGTCGCCAAATCTTGATGTAGCTGCAAAGAATCCGGTGCATTGATATCCCCAGCTTCCATCAAATGGATGTTCTGTTACCGGCATAAACTCCACATGTGTAAAACCCAGGTTTTTTACATACGGAACAAGTCTTTCCTTTATCTCATCATAACTGTTATAACTCTCTTCATCATTTTTATTGGGACGCTGCCAACTGGCCAAATGAACTTCATATACACTCCAGGGGGCTTCTAGTGAATTATTTTTTTTTCGCCCCTTCATCCACTCTTCATCTTTCCATTCATAATACATATCCCAGGTAATACTTGCTGTATCAGGTCTTTTTTCCCAGAAATTAGCAAAGGGGTCACCTTTATCAATCTCTCGTTTTGCATATCCTATAATATGATACTTGTATGCTTCTCCTAAATTAAACCCTGGAATAAAGCCTTCCCATATTCCGCTTTTATCCCAACGAGGCAATAGTTCATATTCATGATTTGTCCAATCATTAAAATTCCCTTTTACAGATACTGAAGTTCCATTAGGTGCCCATACACAGAAGTACATGCCCCATACATTATTTACTTGTATTGAATGAGAACCAAATTTTTTATACAATTGATAGTTGGTGCCTGCCTGGTAATTAGCAACCTCTTCATCTGTAAGTAATGAATAGTTCCAAACTGGCTTTGATGTATTGATGTAATTGACCTCTTCGTATTTTTTTTTGCTAGCATCATCTGTAGAACTTTTTGGTGGTGAGGGTATTTTCGGCTTTTGCTCTCCGTTATTACCATTCAGCGAATCATCTGCTATATTTTTTTTTGATGCCATTCTTGTGGAATTTATTAAATCCGGTATCTCACTCAACTTACATCTTTTTACTGAAAAATTAACATTTGTAAAAGTTGTACAACAGGCGATTATTACCGGAAATCATCATTTTTGTGCGGTTCGAGTAAATGTCTATGTTGATATGTAACCAATTTGATATTTTTCCGACTACGTTAAAAAACCAACATGCCAAAAGCTGCTTTATCCACCTTTTTACTATTTTTCTTTATAATATCTATCCAGGCACAGCAATCCATTATTACTGGAAGGATTACCGACTCCTCTGAAAAAAAGAACCTTCATCTGGCAGTTATA
Organism: uncultured Chitinophaga sp.; assembly: GCA_964641575.1. Taxonomy (GTDB): domain Bacteria; phylum Bacteroidota; class Bacteroidia; order Chitinophagales; family Chitinophagaceae; genus JJ008. The sequence goes on from CAZXMP010000014.1 coordinate 22,241, forward strand.
TCGTTGCTAAAAAAATCAGATACCACACTTGTTGCTTTTACCAGAAGCGATATTAACGGTAAGTTCAATCTACCAAAAATTGATACCGGCAACTATGTCTTACTGGTTACTTATCCCCGTTTTACTGATTTTATGGAGGCAGTAACAGTAAAAGATAATACAGAACTCGGCGAAATTTTCATGACACTTAAAAGTAAAATGCTGGAAGAAGTGGTAATCAGAAGTGCAGCAGCCATTCGTATAAAAGGTGATACTACTGAATTTGTAGCCGATAGTTTTAAAGTAAAAGAAGGAGCCACTGTTGAAGATCTTTTGAAAAGATTACCGGGCTTTTCAGTAAACAGTAAAGGAGAAATTGTGGCACAAGGGAAACGGGTTGACAAAGTATTGGTTGACGGCGAAGAATTTTTTGGAGATGATCCAACCATGGCCACTCAAAATATTTCGGCAAAGGCGGTAGACAGAGTGCAGGTGTTTGAAACAAAAACTGAACAGCAAAATATGACGGGCATGAGTACAGGCAATGAGGGGAAAACAGTCAATATTAAATTAAAGGATGATGCAAAGAAAGGCTCTTTCGGCAAAGCAATAGCAGGAACCGATTTTGAAAAGTATATTGACAGTAAACTTCTTTTCAATCGGTTTATCGGCAAGAAGAAATTTTCTGTATTTGGTACCCGAACAAATATAAATGCAGGTAGTCTGAATTGGGAGGATCGGCAAAAGCTGGGTATTGAAAATGATTTTGAATATGATGAGTTGAGTGGCTATTATTTCAGCTTTGGCGGTGGCGACGATTTTAATGACTGGAATCTACGGGGATTACCGGATGCTTATACTGCTGGTGCTTTATTTAGTAATAAATGGAATGCTGATAAACACAATGTAAATATGTCGTATCGTTTTAATAGTCTTGGCACCACCAATGTTGGAACTTCCCTTACACAAAATATTTCAAGAAACGGTCTCACTTATAGCAACAGGTACACTACAAAAGATGCCCTTAATCAGCAACATGCTATTAATGGAAAGTATGAATGGAAATTAGACTCCCTGGCTTCTTTAAAAATAGTTACAGCATACACGACTAAAACAAGTAGTACAATTGGAAGAACAAATGGGGAGTTTTTAAAAGAAAATCTTGACACTGTTAATACCAGTGTTAATACATATGATAATGATACCAAAAGAGACCAGATAGATAATCAGCTTACCTATAAACAATTATTTAAGAAAAAGAACCGACAATGGCAAACAGTTTTGAGATATGGGATAACTGATGACGATAACGATGGTCTGAATAAAACTGATATCCGGTATTTTGAGAATGGGATTTATGACCGAAGCGAACTGGTTGATCAGCAAAAAACATTTGAAGGCCGCTCTACTACTTTAGGAATAAAAACCTCTTTCATCGAACCCTTGTCTGAAAAATGGATGCTGGTAATGGAGTATGCCTATAATAAAAATCACTCCCGGTCTTTACGTAATACCTATGAAAAAGATTTTAGTGGCGACTACAAAACTCTTATTACAGAATTTAGCAACAATTTTGAACTGGATGCATTTTCACACAGCAGTAATGCCATATTCCGTTATACCGGTAAAAAAATGCGATTGGGGATCGGCTCAGGAGTATCGTCCATAAAACTGGGTTTGCAAAACCTCGATAACAATGAGTTTGATACATTCAAATTCCTGAACGTAACTCCGCAGGCACAAATAAACTTTATGCCAAAATCGCAAATGAATATTGGTATTAATTATAGAGGCACAACAAGGCAGCCCACTCTAAGCCAGCTACAACCATTAAGAGACAACACAGACCCTTTAATTGTATACGAAGGAAACCCTGATCTGAAAGTGGGTTTCAATCATGGCATTTCTGTTTTCTATAACCGGTATAAAGTTTTAGCACAAACATGGCTTGGATTTCAATTCTCGTATAATATTGTACAAAATGCTATTACACAGTTCAACACTATTGACCAAACAACCGGTAAACGAACATACTATCCAGTAAATGTTGATGGCAACCGGAACTGGAATTTTTGGTCTGATTACAGCAAAGAGGGCGGAGGAAGAAAGCTCAACTATGGTGTGAGTATCAATGGCAGCGGAGGTACATTTAATAATTTTGTAGATGGCGACCTGGTGAATACAAATTACTATAATGCCAATGTTGATTTCAGAGTACAAACCCGTGTAGAGGATAAATATGATTTTAGCATCGGGCCCAGAGTTGGCTACAATTCAAGCAAATCATCTGTAGAAACCAATAACGACAATAATTATTTTACCTATGGAGGCCGTGTTGAAGCGACCGTTACATTGCCATGGAAAATGGAAATTTATTCAAACCTGAATGCTGAATTGCGCCAGCTTACAGATGCATTCCCCGTTAATAATAATCTGGTAGTATGGAATGCCGGGTTATCTAAAAAAGTATTTAAGAAAAATACAGGGAAGATCAGCTTTATAGCAAACGACCTGCTCGATGATAACAAAGGTGTTAACCGCAGTATCAACAGCACCGTTATTACTGACGAACGTTTCCAGCGGATCAGCCGTTATTTTCTTTTAAGATTTGAATGGTCATTCAATAAAATGCCGGGAGGAGAATCAAAATGATAAAGAAATTATTAGCAACAGCTTTTATAGTCTTTGCGATACAGGAAGTGTCTGCACAGGCTCGTTTTTTTTCAACCATCAGGGTGGAATTTGAAAAAACAACCAGTGTACGGCAATTGATGAAAGATTTGCAGGAAGGGAATAGCTGGTATGAACAAAATAAGGAACGTTACCCTGTTGCAATGATGGATTACTATGTGTTTACAGGCGATGCAACAAAGTCGCTATACCAACCTGGCAAAGAGGTACCTGTTGATCCAAGAGCCTGGTATCGTCCGGTTGGAGATAAAAATATAGTTTTTACAGACTTTGAAAAAGGTATTTCGATAGCACAAAAGCCGGTATATGAAGAAACCTTTTTAGTAGAAGATAGCTTGCAAAAAATTAAATGGAAGATTACTCCTGATGTAAGAACGATTGCCGGATACGATTGCCGGAAAGCCATCGGTATATTAAACGACTCCATTGCCATTTTTGCTTTTTATACAGATGAATTAATGGTAAGTGGCGGGCCAGAAGGCATTAATGGTTTACCGGGAATGATACTTGGTGTTGGGATACCCAGGCTTCATGCCACCTGGTTTGCAACCAAAGTTGAAGTTTTTGATGTGGATATGGGCAAGGTAAAACCTGCAACAAAAGGCAAAAAACTAGACCGCACTACACTGATGAAATCATTAGTACCGATACTAAAAGAATGGGGCACTTATGGAAGTAAGTTGCTGGTAAATTTTATTATCTGATTACTTTAATAATTCCAGTACAAGACTTTCTTTGGACTCAATTTCCAATCCGGGTAACGGTTGTACTTTTCCGTTTACAACATTTTTAACCTGCGTAAACCCTTTTACTCTTTCGTTATAAATAGTCCAATCGGGTTTTATATTTTTATCACCAGTATTAGCTACTACCATTACCGTTTGCTTATTATCGTAGCGAAAGTAAATGTAAAGGCCATCTTTTGGTATATACTGCATTGTTTTTCCAGCGGTAATAGCAGAAGAATTTTTTCTAAAGTTGGCTAATGCACTTACATGTTCAAAAGCTTCTTGTTGTTTATCACTTCTTCCCTCCTTAGTAAACCGATTTTCTTTTGCCTTATCATCTGCCCATCCTCCCGGAAAATCTTCCCGGACAGTGGCATCCGTATTTTCTTTTTTATTTTTCATCAGCACTTCGGTACCATAATACAATTGCGGAATTCCTCGTAATGTCAACAGCCAGTTGAAACCCATTTTCATTTTCTTCCAGTCTTCGTCTACAACAGAAAAAACTCTGTCCATATCATGATTATCTAGGAAAATGCAATTGTTCATTGGTTGCTTATACAAAACATCCTGCGTTAAAGTGGCGTATATCTTACTTACACCGGAAAGCCAACCATAATTTTCATTCATGCCGGCCAGCATAGCAAAGCAAGACTGAAAATCAAGCATCCCTTCTGCGTTATGCTTAAAAGGAGTCGTCATATTATTTTGTGTGAAGTAAGCATTCGCCACAGTACTGTTTACCCATGATTCCCCAAATACAGTCAATTTAGGAAACTCTCTTTTTAGTGCTGTATTAATATTATTCATGAACTGCTCATCACAATACTTGTAGGTATCTACTCTCCAGCCATCAATACCATATTCTTCCGTTGTCCATATTGCATGTTGAATCAAAAAATTTGCAACAAAAGGATTTTGTTGGTTCAGATCCGGCAGATGCGGAACAAACCAACCATCCAGCATTTGTGCTTTTTCAACTTGTGAAGCATAAGGATCATAAAAAACTTCTTCTCTATGATTGGGTGCTTTATCTCCTTGTGATGTGTTGAACCATGATTTCATGGGCGGGTCTAAAGCAAACCAGTGATGATTACCTACATGATTATATACAGCATCCTGTATTACTTTCATTCCCTTTGTATGAAGATTATCGCAGAAGTTTTTGTATCCCGCATTGCCGCCAAAGCGTTTATCAACTTCATAATGATTGGTGAACCAATAGCCGTGATACCCAGCAACATTATTGCCCCATTCACTCATTAACGGCATATCATTTTCAATTATGGGGGTAAGCCATAAAGTGGTTACGCCCAATTGATTAAAATAATCCAAATGATTTTCTATTCCTTTAAAATCGCCGCCGTGCCGGGAGAATTTATCTTTCCGGTTGCTAGTCTTATCCCTGTAATCGCTGATAATATCATTAGAAGGATCGCCATTGGAAAAGCGGTCAGGCATCATCAGGTAAATAAAATCTTTTGCCGTTACACCTTGTATTCTTGTTTTGCCATTTTCTTTACTGCGGGATTTCAATTCAAAAAAAACATCTTCGACTCCAATACCGCCGCCAGACATATTAATTTTAAAAACTCCGGCTTTAGCAGCCGAACTAATATGCAGATCAAGGAAAACATAATTTTTACTCTCAGCCTTACTTATCTTTTCAATCTTAATTGCCGGATTATTGCTGACAAATTTTGTAAACAGGCCGATTTTCTCTCCGTGTAATATTAACTGCAACTTAGGATTTTTCATGCCCACCCACCAATGAGTTGGATATACACCAAGCATGTCAATAGCAAAACTTTTTGTTGAAACAACCAGTAAAAGAATTATAAAATAGCGTTTCATGTGTTAAATTTTATTTTTCATTAGCCACATAGTATATTCCAAAAAAATCATCATCTCTTTTTATTTAAACTATCTCGATATTTTTGGAATATTACATAATTATTTATCTTTTATTCTTAGTGTTAAGAAAGCTGCGATTATCATAGAACATCCTCCCACCACAATTGTCATTATTGCATTGCCGCTAAAAACATGTTTGGTAAGCATCCCTAAAAGAGTAGCCGCCAATATTTGAGGGATAACAATAAAGAAATTAAAGATGCCCATGTAAACACCCATTTTTTGGGCAGGTAAAGCTTTTGTAAGCATGGAGTATGGCATTGCCAGAATACTGCACCAGGCTAATCCTATTCCCGCCATACTTACAATTAATAAATTTTCATCTTTGAAAATATAGAAGGAAATAAGCCCTAATCCACCAGCAATCAAAGCAATCATATGTGTAGCCGGCCTGGAAAACTTTTTAGCCAATACAGGTAATAAAAAAGCAAACAATGCTGCAAAGCCATTATACCAGGCAAATAAAACACCCACCCAATTCCCCATATCATTGTATGCCTTTGAAGTGGTGTCGGTTGTTCCGGATAAATGCTGTGCCAATGCTGGTGTGGAATAAATCCACATTGCAAATAAAGCAAACCAGGAAAAGAATTGAACTACAGCTAATTTTTTCATGGTGTCGGGAAGAAAATTCAAATCATCCATCACTTCTACAAAACCATTTTTACTTTTATTCTTTTGAAGCAATCCAGCTATTAACTGGCATATTCCAAAAGCTGCAATGCCTCCGGTTAATACATATAATTCTTTTTCCAATTTATTAGTGGCGGAAGAATTGTAAAAATAAAGAGCCGCTGTAAGTGCAAGACCAATAACCGTCCATATCATTCCTTTCTTATTAAATGAAGTAGCCGGCGTTTTAATATTAATTTCATTATCCGAATCCTGAATTTCACCAAAAGCTTTTAACTGCTCAGGAGAATATTCTTTAGTTGTAAAAACGGTGTATGAAATTGCAGCCATGTATAAAACTGCACCAGTTATAAATGAAATTTTAACGGAGTCGGGAATCATTCCTTCGGGAGCTTCATTTGCAACTCCAAATTCTGTAAGCAGGTATGGCAATAAAGAAGAAATAACTGCCCCGATACCAATAAAAAAACTTTGCATGGCAAATCCGGTCGTTCGTTGCGAATCAGGAAGCATATCACCAACAAATGCTCTGAATGGTTCCATTGATACATTGATAGAAGCATCCAATAGCCATAACATAACGGCAGCCATCCATAATTCTGACACCTCAGGAAAAACAAATAATGCAAGCGAAGCAAATATGGCCCCGATCATAAAGTAGGGCCTTCTCCTTCCCCATTTCTTATGCCAGGTCTTATCGCTTAAATGTCCAATTATTGGTTGAATAATTAATCCTGTTAATGGTGCTGCAATCCATAAAATTGGAATTTCTTCAATTTTAGCTCCCAGTGTTTGAAAAATTCTGCTGACGTTTGCATTTTGAAGTCCGAATGCGAATTGGATCCCAAAAAATCCAACACTCATATTAATGATCTGGCTGAGACTAAGCTTTGGCTTTGCACCAAGGTAAGCTGTTGACATAAGCAATCGTTATTTTAATCAGGCCGAATGAAGATAAGAACAGTATGTAATTGATACACATTAATTCCAAAAAAAGAAAAATCCCGCAGTTAAACGGGATTTCAAAAAATTATATTACAAATCCGTTGGGTATAATGGCTCCTTTTTTAATTACGATGATTCCATCTTTTACAGTATATAAAGCATGATCAACATTCTCAAGATGCGGGCCTCCATTAATGCGGACATCGTTGCCAATACGTACATTTTTATCGAGAATGGCGTTTTTGATATAACACCTGTCGCCTACACCTAAAACTGGGAAGTTACCAGCCAATGCCTGTGCTATTTCCGGCAACGTTTCATAATAATCACTACCCATGATATAAGTATTGACAAGCGTAGAACCTGTACCAATTCTTGAACGAATACCTATTACTGAATGTTCGATTCTTGAGGCGTTAATAATAGAGCCTTCTGCTACCAACGTCTTTTCCAATGTAGTACCACTGATCTTTGCCGGTGGCAACATCCTAGGCCTCGTATAAATAGCATTATCGTTGTCAAATAAATTAAAATCAGGAAGATCTTCTGTTAAACCAAGATTGGCTTCGAAGAAAGAATAGATATTTCCAATATCTGTCCAGTAGCCTTCATACTGGTAGCTGGCCACTTTAAATTTCTTGATCGATTCAGGAATAATTTCTTTTCCAAAATCTGTTGCTTTTAAATATTCGGTTTCCAGCAAATCGAATAACAATTTGCGGTTGAAAATATAAATACCCATGGAAGCCAGGTAATTTCTGCCTTTTGCTTTCATCACATCACCCGTATCGCTTGTCCACTCCGGCAACAATTCTTTTTTGGGTTTTTCTATAAACGAAGTAATAAGCCCTTCACTGGATTTTAATATTCCAAATTCTGGAGCTTCTCTATCTCCAACAGGAATTGTAGCAATTGAAATATCTGCCCCAAGCTTTTTATGATTATCCAACATTTCTGCAAAATTCATCTGGTATAACTGATCGCCAGATAAAATAAGAACATAATCACTATCAAATGGCTCTATATGTCGCAACCCCTGGCGTACAGCATCTGCAGTGCCTTGATACCAGGTAGGATTATCAGGAGTTTGTTCTGCAGCCAGTATATCTACAAACGCCTTACTGAATGCACTGAAGTGATAGGTATTCTTAATATGCCTGTTCAATGATGCAGAATTGAACTGCGTCAATACAAACATTCTTCCTATTCCATTATTCAAACAGTTGGAAATAGGAATATCTACCAACCGATATTTACCTGCAATAGGAACAGCAGGTTTAGAACGGCTGGCTGTTAAAGGGAAAAGCCGGGAACCAGCTCCGCCTCCCAGAATAACACATAAAATTTCTTTCGAATGAGTAATTGTTCTTATCGCCATAACCAAATTTTATTTCAATGATTTATATAGATCAATATATTGCTGTGCCGAACTATCCCATGAGTGATCGATTGTCATCATATGCCCCCGCATCCAGCTATAAAGGTCAGGTTTATTATTATACAAATCGATAGCCCTGCCTACCGAATATGTAATATCTCCAACACTAGCCTGGTCGAATCGTATTCCGAATCCCTGCCAGTCGCCCATATCAGTTACGGTATCTCTCAACCCTCCGATATTTCTAACCATGGGAACTGTTCCGTACCGTAATGCATACATCTGGTTCAGTCCGCATGGTTCTACCCGACTTGGCATTAATAAAAAATCCGAACCTGCATACATCAAATGGCTTAGGGGTTCGCTATAACCAATATACGAGTTAAAATAACCGCCAAACTGGTGTTTCATCTGATCTAGTTTATCTTCCAATTCAGGATCACCCGAACCTAATACTAAAAAATTGGCGTGGCCATTATGCTGGTAAATAGATTGGCTGATTGCATCGGGTAATAAATCAGCCGACTTCTCTCCCACTAATCTTCCAATAAAAGAGATCAATGGTTTATCCGGATCCAAACCAAACCGGCCGGCTAATTCTTTTTTATTTTTTCGCTTCCCTTTTTCAACGAGTTCCTTATCATAGTTTTTGGCGATCATGGTATCCGTATATGGGTCCCACACCTGTGTATCTATACCATTAAGAACTCCAAGGCTTTTTCCTTGTTCATATTGAAAAAGATTTTCCAACCCGTTAGCGGCCTCTTTCAATTCATCCAAATAGCTATTACTAACTGTAGTAACCTTCCAGGCACATTTTACTGCGGATGCCAGTGGGTTAATGGTATTATTCCAATCCAGCATCCCCCATTTCCAGCTATCAAAAGCAGGTAACAAGTAATATTTATCCCAGCCAATCCATCCCTGGTATTGTGCGTTGTGAACAGTAAAAACGGTTGGGATGTCAGACAGTTTTTGCCGAAACTCCAAACTATACTTTATAAAAAAAGGAATAAGACCGGTATGATGATCATGACAGTGGATAACATCCGGCTTATGCTGCCATTTATTTAACCAATCACATACCGCAACCTGGAAAGAAAGGAAACGTTCAGTGTCATCTTCATATCCATAAATTTTTTCCCGGTCGAGCAATCCATTGATGTCTACAAGGTATAAATCAAACCCAAGCTTGTTTGTTTTCTCTTTAATGATGCTGTAATGAAAATAATGCGGCCCGGTATGCTGGTCGCCTTCATGTACCAATTCCCATTGATTATCGTAGAGAAATTTAGTACGATACATAGGCATTACCACTTTGGCTACATGACCTAATTCTGCCTGGTACTTTGGTAAAGCTCCAACCACATCGCCTAAACCACCCGCCTTTGCTACCGGGTAACATTCTGCTGCTATATGAACAATTTCCATTGAATTATTTTGGTGACCGGAATTAGTTTGAAATTAAGGTGTTTTTACTGACAATTGAAATCTAAGTGCCTAAAATTTATGGCGCATTATGCCCGTTTTAAAATACCCCTATGTGGAACTACATTTTTTTTGTACAAGCTTTTAACATCAAATAGTTACATTATGCCAGCATTGAAAAATGTTTTACTTTCAGCACTTCATCAAATCAACTCCCGATTGCTATGACTCAAACTAAACAGCCTACCAACTACGGGGCTCTAAGCACATTAGTAACTGTTTTCTTCTTTTGGGGTTTTATTGCTGCTGGTAACAGTGTCTTTATTCCTTTTTGTAAACATTATTTTAATCTCGATCAGTTCCAAAGTCAGCTGATTGACTTTGCATTCTACACGGCCTACTATGTAGGTGCTTTATTACTTTTTATTTTTGGTACAATCGGCGGAAAAGATTTGGTAGGTAAATGGGGATATAAGAAAAGCATTGTGTATGGCCTTTTATTTTCCGCATTAGGTGCAGCGGCAATGATAATGGCGGTAAATGGAAACAGTTTTTCCGGTATGCTAGTAGGATTATTTATAGTGGCGCTTGGTTTTTCCTTACAACAAACAGCTGCGCAACCATTTTCTATTGCTCTTGGAGACCCATCAACTGGTGCAGCCAGGGTTACTTTAGGCGGTGCAGTTAACTCATTTGGCACATCTATAGGGCCGTTGGTTGTTGCATTAGCTTTATTTGGCACTACCGCTGCAATTACGGATGAGCAGATTGCTTCACTGGAACTTACTAAAGTTATAGTGCTTTATATTGGAGTTGGGGCATTATTCATAGGTGCCGCAGCCTTATTTAATTTTTCTAAAAAAGTACCCGCCGGTATCATTGAAGAAAAAACCGAAAGTGGAAATAAAGCATTGATTGTTCTAATTATTATGACCGTATTGCTGGGAGTAATGTTTGTTCCTGTTTTCAGTACATATAAAAATTTAGACCCTAACATTTCAGAAGCTGACCAACATGCATTGGAAATTTACCGGCTTAAATGGTTGCTGGGTGCTTTGGCCGTGGTAGTAGTTGGATTGTTAGTTGCCAATCTCAGTGCAAGAAAAAAACCAGAAGGTTGGGGAGCTATGCGATATCCTCAATTGGTGCTGGGTATGCTCGGCATCTTTACTTATGTTGGCGTAGAAGTAGCAGTGGGTAGTAACCTTGGTGAGCTATTAAAGCAAAAAGAATTCGGTGCATTGTCTGCTTCAGAAGCAACACCCTATATCATGATGTATTGGGGTAGCTTAATGATTGGACGGTGGACAGGGGCTGTAGGGGCCTTTAATTTTAGTAAGGCGACAAAACAGATTTTACAATTGATAGTGCCACTGGTTGCATTTGGTATTCTTATTCTAATTATTTATTTATCAAATTACGATGTATCCTCTTTATTTTATTATATCCTGTGTGTACTGGTACTAATCGCTGGCTTCTTTTTAAGCAAAGACAAACCTGTACAAACTCTCTTAATTTTTAGCGTACTTGGGGTTATTGCCATGGTAATTGGCTTGTTTACAACGGGAACTATAGCTATCTACGCTTTTCTAAGTGCAGGACTATTTTGTTCAATTATGTGGCCTTGTATTTTTAGTTTGTCAGTTGCTGGATTGGGCAAGTATCAATCACAAGGTTCAGCATTTTTGATTATGATGATTCTTGGGGGAGGTATCCTTCCACCGATTCAGGGTAAAATTGCTGATTTAATTGGCATACACCAATCATACGTTATTGCGGCAGTATGTTTTGCTTACTTGGCTTTATTTGCCTTTTTGGTAAAAGGAATTCTTCGCAAGCAGGGAATTGATTATGATGCAGAAGTAAGCGGGGGCGGACATTAATTCAGTAAATCATTTTACATTTATTTCCCCGTAGCAGCTTGCTACGGGGTTTTTTAAAAATTCATATATGGCAGATTTTGCAATTGGTATAGACATAGGTGGCACCAACACCAAATTTGGTATCGTTGATAAGAACGGCCATATTCTAAAACAAGACCGCTTGCTAACCAATAGCCATGAAGGTGTGCAGGAATTTATTGACGATCTGTATACCAAACTATGGCCGATGATCAATGAGGCGGGCGGGCCGGGTAACATTTCCGGTATCGGAATTGGTGCACCAAATGGTAATTATTATACGGGCAATATAGAATATGCAGCCAATCTTAAATGGCGGGGAATTATTCCATTTGCAAAAATGGTATCTGAAAAATTTAACCTGCCGGTAAAATTAACCAATGATGCTAATGCTGCTGCCATGGGAGAAATGATGTATGGCTGTGCCAAAGGCATGAAACATTTTATCACCATTACATTAGGCACCGGTGTTGGCAGTGGGATTGTTATTGATGGAAAAATAGTATTAGGCCATGATGGATTTGCCGGTGAGCTAGGTCACACAGTAATAAGACCGGGAGGAAGGTTACATCAGGGAACAGGTTTAAGAGGTTCATTAGAATCCTATGCCTCTGCAACAGGTGTAAGAGAAACCGCCTTGGAACTGCTTGCTGAAAATCCAAATGTAGAAAGCCTGCTTAGAGATTATTCTATCAATGACCTTATTACCAGCCAAACGGTGTATGAATGTGCGATTAAAGGCGATAAAATTGCAAATGAAATATTTGAAAGCACTGGAAAAATATTGGGAGAAGCTTTAGCGAATTTTGTAATGTTCTCTTCGCCGGAAGCAATTGTATTGTTTGGCGGATTAACAAAGGCCGGCGATTTAATAATGAATCCTACCAAACAAGCCATGGAAGCAAGCCTGATACAGATCTTTAAAAACAAAGTGAAGTTGCTGTATAGTCAGTTGCAGGAAGCAGATGCAGCGATATTGGGAGCCAGTGCATTGGTGAGAGAGTAAAGAAGTTTTTTGCTTGTAGTTTGTGGTTTATAGTTATCGTGATATTTTGAAACTATTTATGGCTTTGAAATATCATTTTTGTTTGATGATGAAAACTGCAGGTACGGGTCGTTGCCCGGCAGCGTCAGAAATTTTGATTGTTTCTTTTCCATTCACCAACATACAACTGCTTCCGCCACCATCAAGGTTTAATGCTTCCCAGCAACCGAGGTCTTTAAAGATTTGTGCTTCCTGCGTAAGTGTTGCTCCTTCTGCTTTGCCGGGATTTCTTCCTTCAATAACAAGGATTATGAGTTTATTATTTTTTGTGTAGCCCATGGCGGTACGGGGATGTTTATCATCGATTGCTTTGCCAACAAATTTTAGTTCCTCATTATTGGTGATTTTTATTTCGCCTTTTTGTAAAAGAACCGGGCCACCACCAACAGCGGTTTGCATTTTCCATTTATCAAATCCCCGATGTTGTGGAACTGAGGTTCTCTCAAAAAGATATTGTTGCCTTGGAGTTGGTATTGAATCTTTGATAGCGGAAAGAACGAACTGACTTGCTTTCGGAATCTTCATTGTTGAATCGGTGTATAACCATGCAACATCCGCTTCTCTCCTTTTTGAAATACCAATTGCACTCCCAAATGGGTGACGATATGTAAATGTATCCTTACCTCTCCCATTTATAGTATGAATGTTATACCCAACTAACTTTTTATCTTTTATAACCACATTCAAATTTTGATTGGTAGCAAAAGAAAAGAATGTTGTATTGACGACTAATAGCGGGTTACCATTTTTCTCATAAAATTTTGAAGGTGTTAATCTTCGTTGATATGTAGTATCAACTGTAAACTCAAGCTTTTTATCTTTTAGATCAGCTTCTACATAATATGCAATATTCGGTTTTCCATCCAGCAAGCTTGTTGTTTTATATACATGAACAGAAGGAGGCAATGGCTGAAATAAGGAATCAACATTTTGCCATTGAAGCTGGGCAAAAGAAAAATTGGTAAAGAAAAAAGCGAAAATTAAAAGTAGAAATGATTTAAGCATGGGATTGCCGTAATAGTGAATGAAAAAATAATAGTAGGCGAACTAAAATTGCCACAGAATCACCGTAGCACTGAATTAAAATTCACGCCAACTCCCGACTAATGACTCCCAACTCCCGACTCCTTCCCAGCCAACCATTCCTTTCTTCCCAATCCTGCAAACACATGTCGTTCGCTATGATAGCTTGAACGTACCAACGGACCGCTTTCTACATAATCCAAACCCAGCTTATAACCGATCTCCCGGTATTCAGCAAACTCATCCGGATGAACAAAGCGATGAACAGGTAAATGTTTTTTTGTGGGTTGAAGATATTGACCGATGGTAACTACATCGCAGCCGTTTGCCTGCAAGTCCACCAATGTTTGCGTTACTTCTTCTTTTGTTTCGCCAAGGCCGAGCATGATGCCGCTCTTGGTTCTCATACCACCTTCTTTCAACGTCCGTATCACTTCCATACTGCGCCAGTATTTGGCTTGTATGCGAACCTGTCTTGTAAGTCGTTCAACAGTTTCAATATTATGGCTCACCACTTCCGGTGCTGCATCAATTACCCGTTGTATATCTTCTTTGTTTCCTTTAAAATCAGGTATCAATGTTTCTAATGTAGTTTCCGGGTTTAATGCCTTTACTGCTTTGATCGTATTGTTCCAGATGATAGATCCGCCGTCTTTTAATTCATCTCTGTCCACAGAGGTAATAACGGCATGTTTTACTTTCATCAGGTAAATAGCTTCGGCAACCCGCTGCGGTTCATCCCAATCTACCGGCTCCGGACGTCCGGTAGCAACTGCACAAAAGCCGCAGCTTCTTGTACAGGTGTTCCCTAATATCATAAAAGTGGCAGTACCAGCTCCCCAGCATTCGCCCATATTAGGACAGTTGCCGCTTTCGCAAATCGTATGAAGCTTGTGATTGTCAACCAGGCTGCGTACATGCTTATAACTTTCGCCGATGGGAAGTTTAACCCTAAGCCAATCTGGTTTTTTTACTCTTGTATTATCAACTGCACTTGAAGCTATGGGAAGTTCAATCATGAAGCAAAAATAAGACAGTTATTTACGCTTGCCAAACAGTATAGCAATGTATCCCTGGAAGAAGAATTGTTTATCCTCCTGGTCGGCCATGATGGTAATTTTAGAGCCGTAAAATTCTGCGCTAAGCCCCACTTCTATACCCGACACAATTTCATTAAAACGGCCGTAATCGAAACGCAGAGCAGTTTTTGCAAATGCCCCGGGCTTTATTTTCATTTCGCCCCATCCTTTTCCCAATCCGCCACCGCCAACTATTGTAGGTCCTAAAAACAAGTCTCTGTCATCCTCGGAATACTTAATTGTTTTATTGGGGCCGCCCATCGGATCTCTTACCTCCACATAATATGGACGTAACAGGCCAAGTGCCAATCCGCCATTAGCAATGGCAGAAACAGATACACCATTCTTATTTCCTTTTTGACCTAAAATACGCTGCTGACCAACTCCTAAAGTGAGCTGGTAAAAATTATTGATCTTTCCATAAATGAAAGGATTACCAAAAAAGAAACTACCCGGATCGTTAGCTGATAGTTTTTCTTCTTTTTGATTTTTTATTTCGGTAAAATCAATTCTGTAGGTACTTGTTTTGAGGTTTGTTTTCATCTTCCCCAATTCATAGAAAATTCCATACCCATTACTTCTGGCCTGTAAACCAAAAATGCTTTGCTTTCTATACACCAGCACACCTTCTTCGGCCTGCTTTATCATATCGCTTACCTTTTGCCTTTTGGCTTCTTTCTTTGCGGATTTACCTTTATCATCTTGTGCAAAACAAGTAATGATAAAATCTTAAAGAAAAACAGTGAGGAGGAGTTTCTTCACGGACATACTTTTTAGTTACACTATAACGTAAATTTAGGGCAAAATATTGATAATGACTTCTTCTGTAATTTATAATGGCGATTTAAGAACTACCTGTACCCACCTGAAAAGTAACAGCCATTTTGAAACCGATGCACCGGTTGATAACAATGGAAAAGGTGAAAGGTTTTCGCCAACCGACCTGATGGCTACCAGTCTTGCTACCTGTATGATAACGGTGATGGGGATAAAAGCAAGAACCATGGGATTTGATCTGAACGATGTGAAAATTGAAGTATTAAAAATAATGAAAGCCGATCCCCGCCGGGTGGGAGGTATAGAATTAACATTTTATATACCAGATTCTTTGAAAAATATTGATGAAAAGACAAAAAACATTTTAAAAAATACTGGTGACACCTGTCCTGTCATGCAAAGCATTCATCCGGATATTGAAGTGAAAGTGGATTGGGGAGATTGGAATTGAGTTTGGAGTTCATAGTCTGGAGTTGCGTGCAATTAATTTCAGTGATGCTGTGCTTCAGTGACTTTTTTATTTTGTCAGCGTTCGTCTCTTTACTCATCGTCCCTTGCGTCGCACAATTGTTTTGTAGTAACACAGATGAGCATTTAGAAGAGTAAAATGATTTCGTAAGAGTCATCTTTTTTTAATTATGTAAAATGTTCAATATTTAAAAATATTATACCTTCATAATCTAAACCACAGTGTATGAAAAATATACTTTTAGTGATTTGTGTTGTTACGTTTACGTCTGCTCAGGCGCAATTTGACATCAACGAACACCTTAAAAAGAAACAAACTGAAAGGACAAAGAAAATTGAACAGAAAATCCCTTCAACTCTACTTCCCAAAAAAAACCAATTCAAGTCTCTTACACTGCCCACACAATCAATAACCTTTACACTAAATAATGGCGACAAAGTACTTATCAACCCTCAATACAACATGCCGGTTGTAGTTACTGACATCAGGCAATTCAAAACAATGCACAATGCAGGCGAAGATTATTTTGCAAAAAACTTTTATGTTCCGGGGCAACAAAAGTATAATGTCATTCCAAATGGAGCTGATGAAATGACATTACCAAACAAACTTCAGGAGTTGCTTGATAAATACAGAAGCAAGTAATTTATTTATCAGCCTGCCGGAGTAAACTATTCCCAATTGCACAGTCAAGGCAACGCTTTTTTACACAATACTCGTTTCTCAATTCAATCAATGCCTGTGAATCAAAAGCATTTTTATTATCTACCCCTATTTGTTGAAATCCTTTAGTAATACTGTTTGCTTCTGCCTTCGTTTCTTCAAGCCATTTTAATGCTTTGCTTTTATATTTTTCTTCGCTGTGATAATTTCCGTATGCAAACAAAACTGGTACGACAGTATTAATTATTATATTATCAATCATAGCAGCACCAAGGTTCTTTTTTTTAAAAGCCGTTGCTTCATCAAAACGATAATGGTAATGCCAGTAATCGTTAGCGGTAACATCAAACAATTTTACCACTTTGGTCAATAATGTTGTTTCCTTTATTTTGGAAAACAAATGTGCTGATTCGGTAATCAGCATCGCCAACTGTGCCAACCGTATGGTTGGAAAATTTCCAGGTCTCATTCTTAAAAAAAGAATGGGCTGATAGATGGGTTTTAACTTATACTTCTCCTTCAGGAATTTATATTCCCTTTGCAGCAATTTCGGATAATCATCTGCAAACTTTTCTTCAAGCAAACCAGCTTGCCCCAACAACATGGCTTCTAACTGGTGTATCTGACTTTTATGTTTGGCTAGTACATTGAGGGGAATTGATTTGGCAATTGCTTCAAATGCATCTGCATTTACTTTAATGCCAAAGTTGCGGGCCAGCATCCACCAGAATGTTTCTTCCCAGTGATAATTATTTTGATGGAGATGTGTTTCAACAACTGTAGCTTTTCGCAACAATCTTTCTGCCAGTAACCTATCTTTCCAACTTTGCCAGGTTATTTGTTTTACGGTGTTGATGTTTTTCTCACAGGGAATAAATGAACTAGCATTCATCAGCTCTTCATATCGCTGCAATAATATTTTTGAAACTCTTCCCTTTAATTCAAGAACGGGCATTTTACCAGACACTTCGCCATGATCAGAATCATCTTCCCACACCACATGGAGAATAACATTTTTGTAGTTTTTATCCAGTTGATGATTATGCTTATTCCAATCGGATGTTTTAATGTGCAGTTCAATCGTTCCAGCCCAAGCTGTACTTCCTATTTTAATTTTTGCATCTGAAAAGTCGGGGCCCTGGTTTGTATTGTATTGTCCGGGAAATGTAATTTGAATGGTATCTCCGGCAGTAGTTTGCAATTCTCCTTTATTAAAATATTGAAATTGCCAGATGAATTGCAGCAGCCTTTCGTTCATACCCCCTGTCCCCCTAAAGGGGAGACCTGAATTTAAATTTTCCTCTATTATTTTTTCTTTTCTCATCATAAAAAAAAA
The DNA here is from genome assembly GCA_964641575.1 of uncultured Chitinophaga sp. Taxonomy (GTDB): domain Bacteria; phylum Bacteroidota; class Bacteroidia; order Chitinophagales; family Chitinophagaceae; genus JJ008. Next base: position 40,230 of record CAZXMP010000014.1, read on the forward strand.
TAGATCTAAGAAACTACCTAGCCCCTTTAGGGGTTGGGGTTTAACTTTTTTAACTCCCGTACTACCCTGCTCACCGGTAGTCCCATTACGTTGTAAAAATCACCATTGATGGATTTAATTCCCACCACACCTATCCATTCCTGTATGGCATATGCGCCGGCTTTATCGTAAGGTTTATACTTGTCGACGTAAAATTCAATTTCGGATACAGTTATGTTATGAAACTCCACTTCTGTTACATCAGCAAAAGCTATCTCCTTATCTCCTCTCTTAATTACAACACCAGTTATTACTTTGTGGGTGGAGCCAGATAAGGCGAGTAAAATACTTACGGCATCTTCTCTATGTACTGGCTTGCCAATAATATTATCGCCTAAAACAACAATGGTGTCAGCGGCTAATATTATTTCATCGGAATTTCTTTCGGCATGAACAGCAATGGCTTTGTTTCGGGCAATATAAACAGCTACATCTTCAGGTTCTAATCCAGGAGGGAATCGTTCATCCGTTTCTTTCACTACAATATCAAAGGGAACTTCTGCCCATTCCAATAATTGTTTTCTCCGGGGAGATTGTGAAGCAAGAATTATTTTTTTCATAAATAGAAATAGAAAAATACCATTGAAAGAATACCGGTAAACATCACCAACTTTGTCAACGTACTTAAGCGGTGAAAATCTTTAGGGTTAACACTCTTCCGCAATTTTAATAAAATAACAATTAATGGGAAAATAATAGCCGGCACACTATAAGCCACCGCCAACCACCATTTAAATTGCAATACATACACCTGCAATGTCACAAGAATAGCGATCAGCACAATCAACCACACTCCCACATAAACTTTTGTTGCATTTACTCCCCACACAATCGGCATGGTGCGACATCCATATTTAGAATCACCCGGCATATCTTCCATATCTTTTATTGCTTCCCGTATTAATGAAATGATAAATGCAAAACCGGCATACAAAATGGCTAACCTGAAAAATTTATAGCTCACTGTATCACCAGCACCAAAAGCATCTGATAAATTAAATTTTGAAAAAAAGATAACCAGTATTGTCCATGCGGTTAATAAGGAAATGACAATATTCCCTGTCAATAAGCTTTTTTTAAAATTGGTAGAGTAAAACCAAAGCAATACGACACACAGCACATTCGCTACTATCAAATACCATTTTTGGGAAAATGGCAACGCCAAAAAAGTGAGAATGATACCGGTAATGCTCAGCATAAAATGCCAGGCAATAGCCCAACGGCGGCTGATGAGTTTATCCACCACCATTTTTTCCGGTTTGTTTACTTCATCAATATTTATATCAAAATAATCATTGATGATATAACCTGCAGCGGCAATCAATAAAGATGCAAATACTAAAAGAATAAACCGGGTTAAATCACCCGCCGGAACAGCGTCTTTATATAGTGTATGATAAATGCAAAACTGGAAAAGCACCTGGGTAAGTGCCATAAAGAAGAGATTGGGCAGTCGCACCAGCTTTAAAAAGGCTGCAATCAATCTCATGGATAAAATTTAGCGAAAGATACGAAATAGAAGTTTGAAGTAAGAGGTACCAGGTACGAATGGCTCTAGTAAAATAAAGGAGCAGTTAACTAATAGAGGGGCTCCAGTACTTCGTAATTTGTACTTCTAACTTTATCTGGAAGTAACATCAACTCTATAATGCCAGTGGTCGTTTAATTTCAACACTTTTTCAATTACATCTCTTACACAGGCATCACCGCCATTTATCGGAGAAATATAGGTAGCAGCATCCCGTACTTCATTTACGGCATCTGCAGGACAACATGGTAAACCAACAACCGACATGGCGGGAATATCCGGTAAATCATCACCCATATATAAAATCTCTTCTGTTTTCAATTTATTAGCGGTCATGTATTCTTCAATAAAAGCTTTTTTATCCAACACCGACATCGTAATTTTTGCAATACCTAACTTTTGCAACCTCTCTGCTACCGGCAACGAATTACCTCCCGAAACGATCACCACATCATAGCCATTCTTTACGGCCATTTGTAATGCAAATCCATCTTTAATACTCATACGCCTGGCTTGCAAACCATTTTCCAATACCAATACAGTACCGTCAGTAAGCACTCCATCCACATCGAAAATGAAAGTGGTAATTTTTTTAAATAACTCCAGTACATTCATACACTTATCCTCTAATGAAAATTTAAAAATTTGAAGAAAATGTCTTTACAAATATAGGAGGCCTTGCTACTCCCCTTTAGGGGATGGGGGTATTACTTCTGGTTATCCCTCCACTCATACACCCAGGCACTCTGGATCATTTCCAGGTGACCTTCGCTGCTTTGCTCACGGGTGCCTTCAAATCCTGGAATTTCTAAGATCCATTCCAGCAGATCAGTAAAGCGGATACGATAAATCTTTCCTTCACCAAAATCATCACCAAAACGTTCGTATAGTTTCATAGCGATGTCTTCATGGTCTGCCCAGTTTATCGGTGGTTCAAAATGATTCATAATCTTATTAGTTATTTCAATTTATTTGTATTTCTCACGACTCATAACTCCCCCACTCCTGACTCTTATCTATTCTCCTAAAAACTGTGTTTGGTCCGGCAAGGTAACCTCTATTAAGCCACTTCCTCCTGCATTTAACAGGCATTGACAACCTAATCTTGAACTTAACTTTGGTGATACGGCCCGGTCAATAAAATCTTCTTCCTTGTCACTGAGCTCTTCCAGGAAATCTGCTCCTTTTTCTACATACAAATGACAAGTACTGCAGGCACATACACCCCCACAGTTATGATGAAGTTCAATATCATTTTTTAATGCTACTTCCAATAACGATTGACCATCTTCTACATTTTCTAACGTTACCGGGGCTAATCCTTTCTCTTCAAAATTGAATTTAACTGTATACATCTCTTTATTTCGTTTCAGGTTCACCCCCTTACTATTTTAGTACAGCGGGGGTGCAAAAATAGCCCTAAAAGAAGTAATAAGTTTACTTGATTGGGAAAATGAAAAATAGCACTATCCGATAACAAGATATTCTATTGTTCCTGCTGAATACTCTCCGTGAGCAACACATATATATTCTTTAATTGGGGATGTTCTTTCAACAATTCAAGATGCTTTTGAATCGTCTCACTATCATGTCGCAATGCGGGGCCGGTTTGCGCCTGTTTAGCTGAAGTATCTTTTAATCGCATAGCTGTTTCTTCAATGAGTGGAAGCAATTGTTTAAAATCGAGTCCCTCTTTTCTACAATAGTCTTCCGCCAAAGCATAAAGATGGTTGGTAAAGTTGCTAACCATTACTGCCGCCACATGCAATTTCAAACGGTCATTATCGTTTCCTTCCACTACTTTTTCGGCTGAAATAGAATGTGCCAATGCTTCCAGTTTTTGTTTTGTGAGAGCATCGATACCATCAAAAAAAATG